>PUNT01000279.1 GCA_003551905.1 Halanaerobiales bacterium | reverse complement strand
TGTTCAATTTGGTAGAATTGTGGTTGCGATGGGTGTTGCAGCTCTTGAAATACAAACGAGCTTATTACAAGGCCCAGCGGGTGCGTTAAAAGCAATCGCAGCAGGCTCGGCATTGATAGCTCTTGGGTCGGCTGCTAAGTCTTTAATAAGTGGTGGAATAGGCGGGTCAAGCGGCGGGGCAGTAAGTCAAAACTTCGAACCATTTGCAAGGGATGTGCAGTCAGGCGGTCAGGTTACATTCAGGATTCAGGGCAATGAATTGATAGGCGTATTAGACAACACAATAGCAGGGCAGTCAAGGGCGGTTAGGAGGACTCCTATAAATGTATAATGTTAGATGGAGACTTGATTTTACTGATGAACTTGGAACAGAAAAACGTCTTGATGTTTTACAAGAGGATTACTCTGGCTCTGTAATTGAGGTAATTGGTTCGGGTGCGCCTGTATTTACTTCGATGGAGCAGAGTGGTGATAAAAAGTACTCTGTAATGAAGGGAACGGAGATAGATTTTCAGGTCTATTCTGAAACAGATTTTCAATTCCTAAACGAAATTAAAGGGGCTAAAGAAAGAGAGTTCCAAGTAAAATTATACGAAGGCTCTGATTTAGTTCATGCTGGCTATCTAATACCACAAATTTACACAGAGCCGTACACAGACACCCCCTATGCCTCTACTATTCGGGCGGTGGCTTTGGGTGCTTTGCAGGGCATTCCCTACAAAGACGGTAATAATTTCTACACAGGCAGGGAAACACAGTTAACAGTTCTTTTAAGATGCCTAAACAAATTAGACTTCGGATTTGATCTTTGGGATTCTATCAATACGACAGAAGACTCTATGATCGGAACAGCGCCCTTAGAAGAGATTGAAGTAGATCAGGATAGTTACATATTTGAGGAGAGAGGGCGTAAAAAGGCATTAAGCTGTTACGATGTAGTGGAAAGGATTATAAGCCCTTATGTTGCGAATTTAGTGCAAGATAACGGGGCTTGGAAGATTATACCTATAGAGTTAAGGGGTGGATCTCGGACAGTTCGCAGATATACAAGCGCAGGCAGTTTGGCTGAAACGTTTTCGCATAACCCAGAAGACTCTGATTATATATGGCTACGTCAAGATCAGGGGTGGGAAGCGCAGGCTGCTATTGATGAACTTGAAACGGTTTATGAGCATGGGTTGATCCCTGATCTTGTCGGTAATTTTGATTTTAACGAAGGCTTTTACAGCGTCAATACAGGTGGGTTTAATTCTATCAGTGTTCCTGACCAATGGGAAGTTGGGGACATAAACGATTTTGAAGGTGCTATATTCAACCCTGCTGTTAGCAGGGTGGCTTGCTCTATTGATAATGGAGGGCCGAGTGCAGTGTTTTTAAACTCTGACAGAATAGAAGACGGTGGATATATTGAGTTTGAAAGTGAGGTGTCTATTGAGGCGGAGGAAGATGATACCGTGTTTTTCTCTCTTTACTACGCCCCGCAATCACGAAATAGAATTATAGGATCAAGTGAACCCGCTCTCGATGAGGTGGTTACTGTTCCTGTCCAAGTTAGATTAGGAACCTACTATCTAACCGCTTCAGGGGCATGGACAACCACACCGACGATTATTGAGATTGATGATTTGGGCGACGGAAACGCAGGATTTACAACGCTTGCAGATTTGCCAGTGTCCCCGATAGCTTCGGGCTTTAGGCGATTTGACATCGCCTCTCAGCCTATAGAGATAGATGGTGCTTTAAGGGTTAGAATCTACAAACCAATATCAGAGAATCAGGGGGATACCCTTCAAGATTCGTTTGCGGTTGTAGCGGTTAGTGAGTTTTCTGTTGAGTATTTTCCAGCGGGTCAGCCACAAAACAAAACAAGAACCTTCGGAGGTGAGAGGGATATAGAGTCCTTTGCTGAATCACAAAGGCTCGATCTGTTTCATGGTGATGGTCCGACAAATATACATCCTGCTTCATTAACTATATCGGGCAGTAAAACAAGTGATTGGACGCGCGGTTCTTTATCGGGTGGGATTGCTCAGATTGCTACGCGCAAAATAATATCAGAGTATCAGCAGGCTGTTGGGGTGATAAGGGGTAGTCGCAGAACATCTAAGAGATTTGATACATACATAAACGACAAAAGTGTATTGTATGCGATCAATTCAGGGTCTTATAACGAGCGGTTTTGTGAGTTTTCGGGAGAGCATATACAGATTTTCAATACCGATGTTTCTTCTACGGTTCAGATATTTGATGAGCAACAAACAGGATCAACTTCGGGTGTAGGCGGAAGTACTTCTGTAGTTAATTTTGATGATAGATACTACCGACAATCCCAACTCTTAGGTGAAACCCCATCGGGTGACTTGCCGACGTTACGGAGTAATATAGGATTGGGCGATTTAGCTGTTAAAGACACCATTAATAATGCTGATTGGAGTGGCGCTTCGCTTGCCATATCTAATGGTGGAACAGGTGCATCAGATCAAAGTGGCGCACGAAGCAATTTAGGCGCAATCGGAGCTATAGAGGTCGCGTCGAACACGGATCTTGTTTCCTCACATAATCTAAATGACGGGGATCAACTTGTATTCCTTCAGGACAGCGCTGGTTTCAGTGTTACGAAAAGTGGCACCCAAGTTCGTGTAACATATCCGCCTCCACCGACCGTAAGCGATACAAATAATTTTATCACAGGCGGTGTATTTCAAGCCGACGCAGGCACCCCATTCGGAGACAGAATTGAAGTGTTTCGGGAAGGGTTGGACGTCACGTATATTGATATGGGCGGTCTTGGTTCTTTTGTGGATGCTCGCATCCCTTCCGCCCCTGTCACCTCCGTATTCGGTCGCACGGGAGCGGTAACGGCTCAATCGGGTGATTACACAGCTTCACAGGTCGGCGCGGTGCCGGCAAGTGGCGGCACGTTTACGGGTGCGGTTGACGTAAATGGCAACATTAATGTTACGGGCGGTAATTATAGAATAGCAGGAACCAACGTCATTACAGCAGGGCGTAATATAAGGAATATTGTTGATGGGACGTTCTCAGGCTCCCTTGACGTAAATGGTAATATAGCGGCAAGTGGAGGGACGTTTACGGGGTTAATTGAATCTTCTGTATCTACTAACTCAACAATTTTTGAACATTCTCCATCGGGTAGTAATGTAACAAATTCAGACACTTCACGGATTAGGCTTTGGGGAGATGTTTTAAAAAGAACTAACAGATATG
>PUNT01000101.1 GCA_003551905.1 Halanaerobiales bacterium | reverse complement strand
GGAGATGTGGTTATTTTTGGTGGTGAAGTTTTTGTCCGGGGCATTGTTGATGGTGATGTGGTGGCTGTTGGCAGCAGGGCCCAGGTGGAGGGTAGCATAACAGGAGATCTGGTCATAGTAGGTGGTAGGGGGCGTCTTGAGCCTGGCAGTCAGATCAAAGGCGATGTGACCATTGTGCAGGGGCAGTTCAATCGAAGCCCTGAAGCTTCCGTTCTGGGCTCTATAAATCAGGTGAGCGCTGCCCATATAAGGCATGTGAGAATTCCTTTTACAGTTTTTCCCCGGCATACAGATCTTTATTTTAACGTTTTTTCATTTTTCTTCATCCTGTTTGTCATGCTTCTCATCAGTTACTTTTTTCCCGGCAGTGTTAAAGGAATAGCTTCTACACTAAAGGATGAATGGGGAGTTTCTCTGCTTATAGGGGCTGCTGCAGCCCTGCTATTTATTCCTCTAATGCTGCTTCTGGCCATTACCATTGTAGGAATCCCACTGGCTATTCTATTGCCGGTGTTTTACTGGATAACTCTGCTGTTTGGCCAGGCCGGTATTTTCTTGATACTTGGTCAGTGGGTACGAAAAGTTATTCGGCTACCAGGGGAAAAGGTTATCAGCACCACCATACTGGGAGTTCTGATGTTTTACCTGGCCAGGATAATTATCCGGGTTATCCCCTTGATAGGGGACCCCATAATTGCCATGCTGCTGATCTTAATATATCTTTCTGCTCTGGGTGGTGTGTTAAGGAGCAGGTTTGGCACCTGTAAACCGTGGCTGAACAGGCAATAAAAAACCCGCACAAGGCGGGTAAAAATCTGGTCGGAGCGCCGGGATTTGAACCCGGGGCCTCTGCCTCCCGAAGACAGCGCGCTGCCAAACTGCGCTACGCTCCGTTTTTATCCAAGAAAAGTATATCATTTTAGGTTGGGCTTGTAAAGAGTGAGGGGGAGATGATAGCATTGTTGAGAGTTATAGTCCTGATTCTTTTGCTTTTGTTTATGGCTGCACCCTGCCAGGCAGCAATCTTCTATGATTGGTATAAGATGCAGACTGAAAATTTTATCATATATTATCCCAGAGAAATTGAAGATATTGCACAGCAGGTTGGTGCTATTGCTGAAGATGTGCATAATGAACTTACTGCTTACCTGGATCATGAACCTAAGGGGCGGACCGGTTTGATCTTGCTGGATGATCAGGATATGCCTGGTGGCTGGGCTCAGGCTTTCTGGGAGCGAAAGATGGCTATATATACTGCTCACCCGGGACTGGAGATGGGATTGATGGGCAGCTATGAGAGCTGGCTGCGCCTGGTTATTACCCATGAATATGCTCACATACTGCAGCTGACTCTGCCACCGGCAAAGCTTTTTCCTCTGGGATGGGCCTGGTACATAATGACTCCTTCTCTATTTCAATCAATGTGGTTTATTGAGGGTTTTGCCACTTACATGGAGACTGCTTTCACTGCAGATGGCCGGGGAGAAAGCCCGGTTATCAGGGCTATCCTCGGGGCAGGTGCTGATGCTAACACCCTTTATTCCTTTGACCAGGTTCAGGGACCTTACAACCTGGAATCCTGGCCTGGTGGAGGTCGGGCAATCTATTATTATGGCTCCAGCTTCCTCCATTATCTGGAGGAACAGTATGGTGAAGATATTGTGGCCAGATTGGCCCAGAGTTACCCTGAGAATGTCTTCATAGGCATAAAAGGACATTTTCGCCAGCTTACCGGCCATAATCTGGAGGATATATACCGGGACTGGCAGAAAACCCTGGGAGGGGATGAGGCTAAAAGGTTAATGGAGGGAGAATTAATAACCTCCCTCTATGGATATAATGTAGGGGCCAGTCTTTCCCCTGATGGTAGGCAGGTAGCGTATTTTCATCAAGGAGAGGGATTTTCCACCCTGCGCCTGTGGGATGGTAGATCTGACAGGGAACTGAAAGATGCCATAGGAATTTATGGAGGACGGGTTTCCTGGTCTCCTCGGGGAAATTACCTGGCTTACGCCAGACTGGAGGTGGAAAACCACAAGGGTTATAATCATGGTATTTACATCTATAACCTGCGGACTGGCCAGGAGAGCCGTCTGACCACAGGATCCAACCCAGCCTGGTCTTCCCGGGGGGAAATAGCCTGTATTCAGAAGGTGTCTGGAGGTAATCAGGTGGTTTTGTTTTCAGATCTTGAAGCCGAAGGAGAAGTTATCATAGATCATTACCGGGACCGGGCTTTCAAGGGATTGGAATGGAATCCAACTGGCAGCCATCTGGCTGTTGAAGTCTGGCTGGAAGGAGGTAATCAGGGCATATGGATCTGGGAAAGGGATAGGAACAGTTTGACTCCCCTGTTCATTGAGGATTCCTGCATTGTTAACCCCTCCTGGTCAGGTGATGGCCGTTATATCTTTTTTGCTGCTGCACCTGATGATGTTCTCAATATTTATGCTTACCAGCTTGAAGAAGAAAGGTTCTGGCAGGTTACAAACCTCCCTCGAGGAACATATGCATTGAGCAATAGAGGTGATGTTGCTCTCTATACAGTAATGACTGAAGATGGTTTTCAGCTCCTTTATGGTAAGCTGGACCGGGGAAACTGGCGGGAGGTAGAGCTGGAGAAATTTGATCCTGTTCCTGTGGAGGACCGCCCCCTGGACCTGGATCTGGAGGGTAGAAAATACCGGTTGTTACTGGAAATGAGACCTCGCTTCTTCATGCCTCATCTTCTGGGGTCAGGAGGCAACCTGGGGGTTGGTTTTTCTGTTCTGGGCTGGGATCCTCTGGATCTCACCTATTATGAAGCAGCGTTTTTCAGCGATTTTCAATCAGCACCAGAGTATTTTCTTTACAATCAGGTTCATCCTGATACAGGACCTTTTCTGGGTATTGAAACCCTGTTGGAGGGAGGGCAGTCTGCTTTAACTGGGAACCGTAATGATGGCGGACAATTTCTTTTCCACCTGCCCCTAGAGAGAGATGTTTTTAATTACAGCATTCTCCTCTTGGGAGGAGGCCTTTACTGGGAAGGAGAGCTGCTGCCGGTTTTACATGGTGGTTATAGTTTCAGGAGCATGGAGAGTTTGGAGTACATGACCCTGGATCGTAATATTTCCCTAGCACTCTCAGCCCGACAGCTGCCCAATGCCTGGGGAGGAACTTTCACAGCTAACGCTGGCTATAACTATAATCTGCCAGAAGGTATTGATATTAAAACCTCCCTTGGTGGTAGT
>PUNT01000286.1 GCA_003551905.1 Halanaerobiales bacterium | reverse complement strand
CTTGCAGGAAATTAACCATATCTTTCCTGTATTTACTTGCTTTAGCCAGAATCAAATCCTCCAAGGATGATCCCCCTTAAAGAATATTTAACCTATAGTTAATTAATACAATATGATTTTATCTAATCCTCTTTTTTTGACAAAAAGTTTGAGGATTATTTCTATAATTTTCAGTGAAGTTTTTAATTGCAAAAATACTTCTGGAGATGGGCCTGGGGCATAGCAAAAAGGATTATACATCACCACTGGAACCTGATGATAAATTGTTTCCAGTATGATAGACTGTTGTTATATAATAATTGGCGAAGGTAAAATTCCATTTTTGAGGTGGTAATATGGATTTGCTGGATAAAGTAAATGATGAAGTAGAATTGAATAGGGAAGATATGGTTGCCTTTATGCGAGATCTTATTAGAATCCCAGGAGAAAGCTGTCAGGAAAAAGAGGTGATAAAACGCATAGAGGAAGAGATGAAAAAGGTAGGTTTTAATGATGTGTTTATTGATCCCCTGGGGAACATCCTGGGGAAAGTTGGGTCAGGCAAAAGAATTATAGGCTATGATGCCCATGTGGACACGGTGGGAGTAGGTGACCCTGAAGAATGGAAATGGGACCCTTATGAAGGAAAGATTGAGAACGATGTAATATACGGGAGAGGAGCAACAGATCAACTGGGAGCCATGGTGAGCATGGTGTATGCCGGTCAGGCCATAAGTCGACTGGGTCTTCATGAGGAGTTTACACTTTATTTTGTTGGCAGTGTGCAGGAAGAAGATTGTGATGGCCTCTGTTGGAACTATATAATTAACGAAAATAAAATTATACCAGAGCTGGTGGTTATTACCGAGCCAACGAATTTAAATATTTACAGAGGGCACCGGGGACGCATAGAGATGAAGGTAACTACTAGTGGTGTTTCCTGTCATGCCAGTGCCCCAGAAAGAGGTGAAAATTCAGTTTACAGGATGGCACCCATTATTGAAAAAGTTGAGGAATTGAATCCCCGTATAAAAGATGATAAATTCCTGGGCAAGGGAACAATAGCTGTAACTCACATTACCAATGAGACTCCCAGCTTAAATGCAGTTCCCAACAAGACAACTATCTATCTGGATAGGCGTCTTACTGCTGGTGAGGACAGGGAACTTGCACTGGGACAGGTAAGGGATGCTGTTAAAGAAGCTGGACAGGAAGCAGAGGTGGAAATATTACAATATGAAAAACCCAGCTATACTGGATTAGTTTACCCAATGGAAAAATACTATCCCACCTGGGTTGTGGAGGAGGACCACCACGTTATAAAATCAGCAGTCAAAGCCTATAGACATATATTCAATGAAGATCCATATGTGGACAAATGGACATTTAGCACCAATGGAATAGCTATTATGGGGTTGCATGGGATACCATGTATTGGGTTTGGACCTGGTAATGAAGTGTATGCCCATAGTGTTAATGAGCAGGTCCCAGTTGGGCATCTGGTAAAAGCCTGTATTTTTTATTCAATCTACCCTCATTATTTATAAATATTATTTCATCAATGTTTCAACTTCTTGTGGGGTGCTTTTACGGGCTGATTTAAGAGTGTGGAAGAGAGGAATATATGCAAAACCTCCTGTGAAAGAAGTTAAGGGATGGGAGCGATATTTTAGTAAGGAGTAACTCATAAGCTGAAAAGTATCTGGAAAAGGAGTGAATATTTTGAATACAATTCTCCGGGGAAAGCATTTTATAACAACTCAGGCCTGGGAAAAGAGTGAACTGGAAACAGTTTTAGAGTTATCAAAAGACCTGAAGAAAAAGTTTGTAATGAATGAATTAACTGATCATTACCTCCGGGCAAAAACTATTTTCATGATTTTCTTTGAGCAGTCAACAAGAACCAGAAATTCCCTAGAAGCAGGTATTACTCAATTAGGCGGGCATGCCCATGACCTCACTCCAGATAAGATTCAAATTTCTCATGGTGAGGTTGCCAAGGATACCGCTCTGGTTTTGAGCAGGTACGGTCATGGGATTGCCATAAGGAATTGCTTTTATGGTACAGGAAATTACTATCTGCAGGAAGTATCGAAACACGCCAGTATCCCTGTAATCAGTATGCAGGATGATATCTACCATCCCCTGCAGGGAATAGCAGATTTGATGACCATGAGGGAGAAGTTTGGGGATAATTTGCAGGGCCTCAAAGTAACCGTATCCTGGGCTTATGCTGAGAGTCATGCCAAACCCCTATCAGTGCCGCAAACCCAGGCATTGTTGTTTTCCCGGTATGGGATGGACTTAACCTTTGCCTTTCCTGAAGAATTTCCCCTCATGCCAGAGATTATGGAGCAGGCTCAGCAAAATGCCAGGGCAAATGGTGGTAGTATCAGGACAACTCAGGACATGGATGAGGCTTTCCAGGGAGCCCAGGTTGTAATCCCTAAAAACTGGGGAGGATTTCTGGGTGTGGAGAATCCGGATAGTGAAGAAGGTAAAAGGGAAATGCAGGCAAACCTGGAGAAGTATAAGGATTGGATTTGTGATGGGAAGCGGTTTTCTCTGGCAGATAAACAGGCAATCTATATGCATGCCCTGCCGGCTGATAGGGGCAAAGAGGTAACTGATGAAGTTATTGATGGGGAAAATTCCGTCGTCTACGATGAAGCAGAAAACCGTCTGCACACCAGCAAGGCTATAATGGCTTTAACCATGGGAGGGCGGCCCTGATCCTTATTCTTCAGCTGCAAAGAGTTTATACATAAGGCCATGGCGTAAACCCCGGTCGCTCACCAGGAGTAATTTGGCGTTGAAGGCTTCCAGGATTGCTTTCACTATACAAGCACCTGCCAGAATAATATCAGCTCTCTCAGGATCCAAACCCGGGATGTCCTGACGCTCTCTTTTAGTTTTGTTTTTGTAAAGGGTTATCTGCTGGTCAACGTCTTCTATTGTTAGTTTTGTTCTGTGAATTGTTTCTGCACAGTAAATTATTAAATTTTTCTTGACTGCTGCCATGGTAGTCAGAGTTCCACCGACGCCAATCAGATTTTTTGCCTGTCCATGTATGTCATAACTGGACAGGCATTCTTTTAAATTTAACAGTGCATTTTCCAGTTGCTCTTTTTGAATCAGGTTAGAGAGGGAAAAATCTTCAGTAATTGTCACTGCTCCCAGGGGAATGCTTTGCTTTTTTTCTTCGTCCCAGATAAATTCAGTGCTGGCACCACCAATATCGAAGATGATTGGTGGTTCTTCTAGATTCATGTT
>PUNT01000102.1 GCA_003551905.1 Halanaerobiales bacterium | reverse complement strand
GCATTGGCTTAAATAGTTTCCAGTACCGTCGGGCGGACGGGAATTAACGCTTGCGGAGATATGAGTAGCGGTTACGCACTCAGCCCAAGAATCCTTTGGGGCTTGCCCCAAGGAGCGTCAAGGTCATGCACCCCTTCGTCCAGGAGCTGGAAGGGCAGGATCTATACAATTATGCAGATCCAGAAGGGACCTACCTCTTCCGAGAAATGGTTACAGTCTGCCGCCGGGATGGTTCGGGTTTTGTCCCATATCTCTGGCAGTATTATGATGATGAAGCACGGATAGAGCCAAAAATTTCCTATGTAGCCAGTTTTGATCCCTGGGAGTGGATACTGGGAACAGGCATATATACCAATGATGTACAGGAGATAGTAAGCAGTTCCCGAAATATAGTGCTCATTCTGGTTTTTGGTATAACTGGACTGGTTCTTGTTTCAACATACTTTTTATCCAGCAATCTGGTGAAACCCCTTAATTTGGTGGTGAACAGCTTAATCAATATGGCAGATAACCTGGACCTGACAGAAGGAGTTGGCCAGGACATAGTTGGACGCAGTGATGCTATCGGGCGACTGGGAAAAAGCTATAACAAGATGGTAGGGGATTTCAGGAAAACCATACAAAGAGTTATGAAGTCAGCCGGGGAGGTTGAAGAGGCTTCCCGAAATATTTCAGATTCTACCGGCAACCTTTCTGAGAGCATAGAAAATCAAGCTGGTTCAATGGAAGAACTGACTGCCACCATGGAAGAAATGAATGCTTCTATTCAAGAGGTTGCTGATAATGTCCAGCAAACATCGGAGCATTCTGAGAATGTATCAACTTCTATACTGGAGATGAATAAATCCCTGCAGGAAGTGGTAGAAAACCTGCAAATTGTTACCAGTGAAACTGAGAAATCTGCCCAGGCTGCTGAGAGAATGAATAAGGGGGCAGAAGAATCATCGGAAGAAGCCCGGAACACGGAAAAGGATACCAGAGAAACTATGGAAATAACCAGAGCCGGCCAGGAACAAATCAAAAAGACCATCGCAGAGATGGAGAGCATAAATGAATCAGTTCAGGGTTTAGCAAGAGTGATTGGAGACCTGGGAGGATCGGCCGGCCGTATAGGGGAAATAGTAGAGACCATCGATGACATAGCTGAACAGACCAATCTCCTGGCTCTCAATGCTGCCATTGAAGCAGCCCGGGCTGGAGAGCATGGCAAGGGCTTCGCTGTTGTTGCTGGTGCAATAGGAGATCTGGCGGAAAAATCCCAGGAGGCCACCAAGGATATAGCCAACCTGGTTGTTGAAATACAGGATGAGGTGCAGAAAGCAGTGCAGACCAGCAATGAAGGGAGCAGCAGAGTTGAACAGGGAGTGACCATGGTTCAGAATGCTGGCACGGCCTTTGAACGCATCTATAAGGCAGTGGAAAATGTGACCAAACGCATGGAAGTAATAGTTAATAATATTGTTGAACAAGAAAATCAGAGCAGTCAGGTACGGGCATCAGCAGAAAAAATCAGCAATCTTATTCAGGACCTTTCTGCTGCTGAAGAGCAGTCTGCCAGCACTGAGGAAATGGTAAAACTGGTGGAGAAAATGTCAGAGCTGGCCAGAGATGTGGCGGCAGCTACAGAAGAGCAGGCAGCTTCCAACGATGAAGTTGTGAAAACAGCAGAAAATGTAAGTGAAGTAACAACTGAGAACTCTGCCTCCAGTGAAGAAATTGCATCTGCTGGAGATCATCTTAAGAAACTTGCCGGTGATTTAAAGGAGATGGTGGATCAGTTCCAGATTGCTGAATAAACGTATTCTGACCTCTATTATCCTGAAAAGCTGCTCTCATAAAAACCCATGAAAAACTTTTAGCCTCCTGCCGATTAATAGGGCAGGAGGCGTTTTTTGTGTATAGAATTCAGGAAAGCGGGCCGGTTCAGCCGGGGAGAGAATTGTTCCATTATCAAAAAGACCTGGTTTTTAAATTTCTGGAAGAAGGGGTAGAAAAAATCCTCTCTGGTCAGGAGAAAAGGGTAACCCTCAAGATATTGGAGAAAGGGAGCCTTCTTGAACTGGATAAGCATTTGCAAAATTTACAGCTGCAGAAAAGAGAAGAACCAGGGCTAAATGTTTCCATACTGCGTTTGATGATTAAAGCCTGCAACTCCTCGTCAAAAGAATTAAGAAAATTTTTTCAGGTTCTCAAAGAAGCTCAAGAGGGAACATATCTGGATGATAGGGTAAGGGAGATGGCTTTTTTGGCCCAGAAAGTGGGTATGAGGGGTCTGGCCAATAAGCTAAGGAACCTCCTGTCAGAAAGAGATGCTTTATCACAATTTAGAACTGAACTATCCCATTTTTTACGTGATGACAAAATATCGGTTGAGTTAAGAAAATTCATTGCTCATCGCTTGCCCACACCCGGGGGAGCATACAATAAAAAGATATTCAGTTCATTAGAGCAGGAGGTTTTGTCTCGCTTAGAGAAGCATTATCCCAATCTCTACCGTGGCAACAGGCATATCCTCTTGCTTTCTGGAGAAGATATATTACCGGCAAAAGGACAAATGAGCCAGAATGTGAAGAGGGAACTTGTCCAGGTTATGTCTGATCCGAGCATGCCCCGGCCGGTCAAGGAGTTTTTTTCTCTGCGTTATCCCCTGCCTCCAGAACTCTTCCAGGGTGGGGATATGCAGGGATATATTTTCCGGATAGCAGAACAGGAAAGTCTGGCCCGGCTGCAAAAATATTATCCGGCCCTTTTTCGCCAGACCCGTCATCTATTTCTGTCTCCAGGGAGAGACTGGCTGGCAGAGGAATACCGGGAAGACGATTATCCTCGCTTTGGCCCCTGTTATTTGGCCACAGAAATTTTTACCAAAGACCATGAGCAAAAGCATATTATAGAGCTGCAGCGCTGGCGGGATGCCTTTCTTTTAAGAAGTGGGTGGGGGCGTTTAGCTGTTAAATTCTATTATTCTCATGGGCTTTATCTTGCCAGGATTACCCGGTGTTTTCCTTTAGCCAGATGGTTTTTCAAGAATGCTCTACTGGTATTGATTTCTGTCCTGAAGAGATTGGAAGCCCAGAGATTTTATGCTGGCTAAAAAAATTCCCGGCCGGGAGTTTTTCTTGTTTGTGGGGAGTTTCTGACCAATTGACGCTCCTTGGGGCAAGCCCCAAAGGATTCTTGGGCTGAGTGCGTAACCGCTACTCATATCTCCGCAAGCGTTAATTCCCGTCCGCCCGACGGTACTGGAAATTATTTAAGCCAATGC
>PUNT01000225.1 GCA_003551905.1 Halanaerobiales bacterium | reverse complement strand
TTAACAGGGACAATGCCAGGGGCAACTCCAGAGCCAATCCCTTTTTAACCTGCCTGGGGTGAGGAGGCAGGCCGGTAGTATACAAAAACATTAGAAGATAATCACCTGCTGAGGTTATATCAACCCGGTCTATGCTTATGCTCACCTTTAATTCCGGGTTGATCTCCACACTCCCACTGATACCGGCTGCATAGGGTTTAAGGAGGTCCGGGGCTTTTTTCTCATAATCCAGGAAAGCTTTGAATAACCCGGGTCTTTTCCCCTGGGAATCATCCAACCCCCTTAAAAGCTCATTTCTCAGGCGGAGCTGGAAGGCATCTTCTCCTTCCCCATACATTTCAGTAAAATACTCCAGAATCATTTCCTTAAACATAACCTCTGCTTCAGGAGGAATTCCTTCTGTACAGCAAGCTTTTTCTGTATAGTGATTTAGAAGGGAGAGTATAAAGCGGCCATTATCAGTATTATCCGGGTGATAATCAGGGTCTTCTCCCATTTCCAGTATGTGATGGAGAAAAAACCTCATGGGACAGCTGGAATAACACTCCAGCATATCGGGACTGAAGGCAATCCCTTGAATTGCTCCTTCCAGAAGATGCAGTAGAGGGGAATCCGGCGAAAACATGCCCTCATATTCTGATAGAAAGGTGGGGTTAGCTGTTAAACCATGGAAACGCAGGATTTCTTTCAGGTGATAACAGTAATACTCATTTTCCTCTTTAATTTTTCTTAACCGGGGTCGTACCAGGTCATAATCGTAATCTACATTCTCGCCAATAAAAATCAATTCCTCCCGCTTGCTGTACAGTTCATGGCTTTCAGTCTCTTTCCTGGGAAAATACTCTTCCGGGTAAAGCCTTTCCACCTCTTTCAAAAATGGCGATACCGGGAGCAACTTACCATTATGGGACAGGGGTTGACTCAAGAACAGGGCCTTCCCCGTTGATCGCACCAGGTGATAAAAAGTATTTCGCCCGTGATCAACGCTTGTGTAAGCATGACCGAGCCTCATCCCTTCTTTTTTAGGATGGAGAAAGTTAAAGCTCTCCTCTTCAGGGAACTCCCCGTCTACCATGCCACAGATGAAAGTATAATCCCATTTCCTGTACTGGCCTTTTGTGGCAGGTTGAATCTCAACACCTCCATCATCCCCTTGTAACTCCAGGTACCCTTCATCCAGGAGCCGGGAAAAAACCCTGATATGCTCAGCAATGCTCACCTCACCCCTCACAATGCCCTTGAGTTCCTCCAGTAATTCCTGTATCCTCTGCCAGATAACCAGATCTCTCTCTTCCAGGGAGGTTTTTTCCCCTCCACCACCATGAGAAAAAGAAATATTTTCCCGGATATGAAACTTCTGACTCATTTTAAGGAAGGCCTCCCCGAACTCAGGGCCGGTCATTTTTAACCGCCAGGGAGATAATGCTTTTTCTGCCCGGGACAGCAAATAAAACTGGATCAAACACTTCACAAGCTCATGGTTCTTCCCTTTCTCATCATTCCATTTAAGAGAATTAAGGTATTTTCCAGCCAGCTCCAGCTGATTTATTGAGCCGGCTGGCTGCACATAACTGTATGCCTCATCCTGTGTATCCCTGACATAGTCATAATCAAGAACATGTACTGAGCCGGATGGCATATGAGATTTTATATTTTCTGGCGTTAGGATTTCAACCTTTCTATTTTTCTGGTACTCACAGAGGTCCTCATGGGTAACTCTCAGAGAAAAGGTAACATAAGGGGAGGAAAAAATTTTTTTCCTTAGGGGAAAGGGATTGCTGTGCTGGCTCTGATTCAAAATATTTGCGAACAGTACTGCAAGTGGATATTTTGTGAGGGGAACTCCCCTTTCCAGGGAGAAGGGGATATTATACTGGGGGAATACATCCTGAATAATTGAGCTGTAGAGAGGATAATTCGGAGCTAGAATGCGGATATCTTCTAGAGGAACCCCTTCTTTTTTGAGTTTTCTGATTTGCCTGGCCATGGAGATTACTTCATAAAAGCGGTCATTTTTTCTTTCAATAAATATGTTTTCTGCCCCTGACTCAATGAGTTTCTCCCTGAGGGGGACGGGCTCATCCTGAAATATCTCACATGCCAGAGAAGAAAAATAATCTCCTGAGCAGGCAGGCCTTATTTCTTTTTCTGTACCTCCTAGCCGCTTCAAGAGATTATTGATGCTACCCTGAATGCGGAGAGATTGCTCCGCTGCAAAAGATTCTGCACACGTTAAAATATTCACCCTCACTCCATTATTGCAGGCAAGGAGAATGAATTCTTCCTCAAGATGAGTTATGTAGTTGAAACCAAAGAACACCATGGAGGCTTTGGGGTGTAAGCCCAGGGCGGAAAGGAGGTCCCCTTCCCTGCCCTCTTTCAGAGAAAAAAGACCACTCTGCAGGTCATAGTCATACTCCGGAAGTCTCCTATCATACTCTGTATATAATTCTATCAGATCCCTCTCCTTGTTAGTAAGGACACTACCTGTAAAGCTCTTTATTGCTGATTGCAGGTCTAGGGTTGAAAAACTCCGGAAATTATATATGAAATCGGTTAGGGCCTTCACGTAGCCCTGCCGGTATTTTTCCATTTTCAGGTACCGAACAGGGCTTTCACCTATGATAGCGCTCAAAATGGATTCAGCACCATGAATGTTAATAAACTGTCCTCTTTTTTCCCTTCTCACGAACCCCTTTATGAGCTCCGGAATAGTAGAAATTGGTCCAATTCCAGCTTTTTCAAGGCGTCTTTTATCCTCCTCCGGTACAATCCAGAGAACATGTTCCCCTTCAAGCCAGCAGCCTTTCCGTTCTAGAAAATCATGCCAGGTTCCTGATTTTATAACTTGAATATTAGCCATTGCTTCCTCCAGTGGGCATATTTTACCCTGATTTTTTTTGCCAATATTTATTCTTTCTCCAGAAAGAAAACTGCCCCTCCATTTTTACTAGACATTTTCAGTTGTTTTTTTAAGAGCCAACCAGGGGAGAGTGTGGTAAGTTACCTGGCTATTCTGGATGGTAGTAATTTGATTGTTGGCAAAACCCTTTTCACCCCTTTAAATTTTTGCTTCTTTATCTCCCCTTCACCATTATCAGGGACACAACCAGATAACAAATATTAATGAAAGACAGATGGCCCATGTATACGCTAAAACCCTTTTTTACTCATATTTCTGGCCACATCCTCCTTATATTCGCCTAGCAATTTCTCCTGATAAGCACTTTCCTTGTTAACCATAATTTCCTTCTTCACCTCTTTTAGGG
>PUNT01000039.1 GCA_003551905.1 Halanaerobiales bacterium | reverse complement strand
TAATTCCTGAGGTTCGACACCGTCAGGAAAGTGCATTTTTAGATCTGAAGATGAGGTGGCAGCCCCTGGAGATGACAGATATTAGGGGGGATTTGCATCTGCATACCTCCTGGAGTGATGGAGGCTCTACCCTGGAAGAGATGGTAGAAAAGGCCAGATCACTGGGGCTTGAATACATGGCGGTTACCGATCATTCTCCTTCTCAGAAGATAGGAAGGGGATTAACTACAGCAGAATTACAGGAACAGATGGATTATATTGATGAGCTCAATCGAAGGGATGGGAAGCCCTGGATTCTAAAGGGCATGGAAGTGGATATTAACCCTGATGGGACACTTGATTTGCCTGATTATTACCTGAATCAACTGGACTGGGTGGTGGCATCTGTTCATAGCAGATTTAACATGCCTCAGAAAGAGATGACCAAAAGAGTAGTAAGAGCCATGGAAGATGGTCGGGTAAAGGTTTTGGGACATCCTACCGGTCGATTTTTCTCAGTGCGAAGAGGGTACGAAATGGATATGGAACTGCTTTTCAAGGTTGCCCGGGAGACCGGCACGGCCCTGGAGATAAATTCATCACCTGACCGGCGAGATCTTAACGAAGAATATGCCCGGGCAGCTGTCGAGAGTGGAGCTGTCTTGACCCTGGGGAGCGATGCTCATAATGCCTGGCAGATGGAATTTTTAAAATATGGTGTTATTG
Organism: Halanaerobiales bacterium; assembly: GCA_003551905.1. Lineage (GTDB taxonomy): Bacteria > Bacillota > Halanaerobiia > B1SED10-174 > B1SED10-174 > B1SED10-174. The sequence goes on along the minus strand of PUNT01000039.1, from coordinate 2,568 downwards.
TGGCCAGGAGAGCAGGTATATGGACTGAGAGGATAATAAATACTCTTCCCCTGGATAAATTTCTGGAGGAAATAGCAAAGTGATGGTGGTATAGCATGGACAGTTATACAATAGAAAAACTGGAGCTTGCCAAGGTTATTGGAAGAGTTGGGAAGCACGCAGCAACTTCTCCAGGCCGGCAGAAGGTTGAAGCTTTAAGGCCGCTGACTGATCCTGTGGTTATTGAGAGAGCTCAGGATGAGGTGCAGGAGGCAACAGAAATTTTGCTAGAAGAAGGGCAGGTCCCTTTTGGTGGCATCAAGGATATAGCCTTGGCTATAAAGAGAGCAGAAAAGGGGTTTACCCTGGAATCAAATGATTTCATGGCCATACTGGGGACCCTTTATGGCAGCCGGCAGGTAAAAAAATTTTTCGCCGAACTGGATGGGGAGCTCCGGCTCCTCCGGGAATATGTTGAAGAGATTTCTGATTTCCGCCAGCTGGAAAATGCTATTGCCCAGATTTTTGATGATCAGGGGCAGGTGAGAGATGATGCATCAAGCAAGCTTCAATCCCTGCGCCGGGAAAAAAGGGTAGTTTCTACCCGGATAAAGGAAAAACTGGAGGGAATAATAACCAGCCGCCGGCTGGAGAAGTACATCCAGGAAGCTGTAATAACTATCAGGGATGACCGCTATGTTATCCCCATAAAAGCTGAGCACCGGGGTTCTTTTCCCGGCATACTCCATGACCGTTCCTCCAGCGGACAGACCCTTTTTATTGAACCTCAGGCAGTGGTGGAAATGAACAACAGGCTGAAGAGCATTGAAGGAGAAGAGGCCCGGGAAATTGACCGTTTGCTTCGGGAACTGTCAGACAGAATTGCCCGGCAAGGCCAGGATCTCAAAAGAGCTCTGGAAGCCCTGGCCAGTCTTGATTGTATAGTAGCCCGAGCCCACTATGGCAGGGAGATGAACTGTTCCCGTCCTGCTCTCAATCCGGGCGGGCCAGTAAAGCTTTTAGGAGCCCGGCACCCCCTTATAGATGAGCAGGAAGTGGTGCCCATAGATATTTTCCTGGGCACGAACTTTAGTGTCCTGGTCATAACCGGCCCTAATACTGGTGGGAAAACAGTGACCCTGAAAACCACCGGCTTGTTGTCGTTAATGGCCCAGGCCGGTCTTCCTCTGCCTGCAGATGAAGGTAGCGAAATTGGTGTTTTCCAGGGAATTTATGCTGATATCGGTGATGAGCAGAGTATTGAGCAGAATTTGAGTACATTTTCTTCCCACCTGCGGCAGATTGTGAAGATACTGGAGAAAGCCAGGGCTGGGGATCTGGTTCTCCTGGACGAAATAGGTGCAGGAACCGATCCTGAAGAAGGGGCAGCCCTGGCCATGTCCATATTGCAGCATCTCTACGATAAAGGTATATTAACAGTTGCCACCACCCATTACACTGAACTAAAAGCTTTCGCTTATACCCAGGAAGGGGTGGAAAATGCCGCTGTGGAATTTGATGTGGAAACTCTCTCTCCCACGTATCGTTTGCTCACCGGTGTTCCTGGTCGCAGCAATGCTTTTGCCATTGCTTCCCGGCTGGGATTGCAGGATTTTATTATAGAGGATGCTAAAAAAAGGTTGAGCAGTGAAGAAGCTGACCTGGAAAATATGATCAGTCGCATAGAAGAAGAGGAATATTCTCTTATCAGCGAAAGGGAGGGGTTGGCCCGGCATCGCCAAAAGACAGAAGAACTGGAGAAAAAACTAAAGGAGGAGCATCAGGCTCTCCTGACCAAACAGGATAGGATCATAAGAGAAGCAACAGAAGAAGCTCGCCGGCTCATCAGTGGAGTCAAAGAAGAGGGGAGCAAGCTTTTAAAAGAACTCAGGGAATTTGGTGGGCCAGACGCGGATCGATTGGCCAACCGGTTCAACAAAGCCTTAAAAGAACAGGAAAAAAAGATTGAGGAGCTTCTAACAAGCCGGAGTCCAAAAGAGAGTAAGAAGAGCAGGCTACCGGCCTCTGTTAGACCTGGTGACACAGTGAGGCTTTTGGACCTGGATCAGGAGGGAACAGTGTTAGAAGTTAATGAAGAACAGGTGCAGGTGCAGGTGGGAATAATGAAAATCAGGGTTTCCCTGCGAGATGTGGAAAAGGTTTTGCCCCGGCAGAAGGACAGAAAAGGCAGTAATCTTTCCCGGCTACAGGGAACTAAAGCACAATCTATATCTCCCCGGTTGAGTTTACGTGGATTTCGCTGGCAGGAAGCCCGGGAGAAAACTGATAAATATCTGGATGATGCATATCTAGCAGGTCTCAACAAGGTGGAATTAATACATGGGAAAGGCACTGGTGCCTTGAGGGAGGGGATTCACGATCTCCTGGCCAGTCACCCCCATGTGGCTTCTTTTCGCCTGGGTCAGCCGGGGGAAGGAGGAGAAGGCATAACTGTGGTGGAACTCAAGAATTAGTTGACATACTCCCCATAGCTAAAGCCAGGGGATTCTGGTATCAAGCGAAACTAGCCTACTTATGCAGGTCTTACAGTTTCTACCCCAAGAGTTGATGCCCCAACTCTATGAATAT
>PUNT01000024.1 GCA_003551905.1 Halanaerobiales bacterium | reverse complement strand
CTGCCAGGCAAACCAGCTTCACTTCATGTTCTTTGAGTTTGGCCACAGCCTGCTCCTCCCATTTCTGTCCCGTACCTGCAATATAGGTGGCATATACTCCTTCTTTTTCAGCTCTCTGCAGGGCCCTGGCCTCCTGCCGGTCCGAAAGAACAGTAACCACCCGGGCCGGGTAGCTCCGGTCATGGGTGGCATCAAGTAGGGCCTGGAGATTTGTTCCCCGGCCAGAAGCCAGAACACCGACAGTCATCTTATCTGTCATAGGCCTGAATCCTCCTTTCTCTTACCTTCCCTATGATAAGGGCCTTCCTCTTTTGTTGCCGGTAAAAGTTATCATTGAGCAGATTACAAGCTACCTCCCCTTCCTCCCTGGAAAGGACTGCAACCATCCCTACTCCCATGTTGAAAGTCTTAAACATTTCTTCCCGGCTGATTTGCCCCTTTTCCTGTATGAACTGAAAAATAGCCTGAGGGTTTATTCTATCCGGGTAAATGGTGAAATCAAGATCATCAGACAATACCCGGGGTATGTTGCCGGTGAGCCCACCGCCGGTAATGTGGGCCAGACCTTTAATAGAATAATTTTCTCGCAGTTTTTTTACCTCCTGGCAGTAAATACGCGTTGGCTCCAGGAGTTCTTCTTTAAGAGCCCTATGCAGCGGAGCAGGGGCCTGAGAAAGATCCAGTCCCTCCTGGGCAATCAAGGGACGGACCAGGCTGTAACCATTGCTATGCAGACCGGAAGAAGGAAGCCCCAGGAGAACATCTCCATCAGCAATATTCTGGGCAGGAAGCAACTCCTCCTCTTGGGCTATTCCCACAGCAAAACCAGCCAGGTCATAAACACCTGGCTCATATAACCCCGGCATCTCCGCTGTCTCGCCTCCCAGAAGAGCCACATCAGCCCTCTTACAGCCTTCAGCAACGCCAGCAATTATCTCCTTAACCATATTATCTTCCAGCTGTCCGGTGGCAATATAGTCCAGGAAAAAGATGGGTTTTCCTCCCTGGGCCAGAATATCATTTACAGACATGGCTACCAGATCAATACCTACAGTCCGGTGTTCCTCAACCTCCTGGGCTATCATTATCTTCGTGCCAACTCCATCACAGCTGGCCATGAGCAGTTCGCCGCCCGGATTCTTATAAATACCACTATAGCCACCGAGACTCTCTACAACAGGGTGATCCTGAAAAGTAGCAGAGGCAATCTTCTTTATGCCACGAGCAGTCTTCTCCCAACCCTCAACATCAACCCCTGCCTTCTTATAAGTCCAACCCTCTTGCATCAATACCCCTCCTCCAGTATATCTTTGCCAACCATCCCAATGACCGGGTAGCTACCGCTGAAGCAAGCATCACAGTAGCTATCCTCATTTTCAAAAACCTGATGCAACCCCTTTAGGGATAAATAACTCAAAGAATCCGCCCCTATATGCTGGGCAACACCCTCCACGTCCCTCTGGGAAGCAATTAGTTCCTGGCGTTTGGTGGTATCCAGTCCATAATAGCAGGAATTGATCACCGGCGGTGAACTTACACCCAGGTGAACTTCCCGGGCACCTGATTCCCTGACCATGTTGACAATCAATCTGCTGGTAGTTCCCCGGACGATGGAATCATCAATGAGTATAACCCTCTTGCCCTGTATGAGCTCCCTGACCGGGCTCAACTTGAGTTTGACCTTTAAGTCTCGCAGGGACTGGCGAGGCAATATGAAGGTTCTCCCTACATACTTGTTTTTGATCAACCCAAACTCAAAGGGCAAAGAAAGTTCATCTGCATATCCCTGGGCGGCAGAAATTCCCGAATCAGGAACCGGTATTACAATATCTCCCTCTACCGGAAATTCCCGGGCCAGCTGCCTTCCCATTTTACGTCGGATCAAATGCACATTCCTGCTACCAAAGGTGCTGTCCGGGCGGGCAAAATAAATATATTCAAATATGCAAAAACGCTTCTTCTCCGGCTGAGCAAACTGTTCTGACCTGATACTGCCTTCTTCCAGGACCACCATTTCCCCCGGCTCAATCTCTCGCACAGCATGTCCTCCAGCCAGGTGAAAGGCGCAGCTCTCAGAAGCCAGAGCATAATCGCCATGAACCTGTCCCAGGATGAGAGGACGAAAACCATGGGGATCTCGAAGCCCGTACAGGCGCCCGTTAGCCAGAATCAGGATGCTGTAAGCTCCCTTTATATGCTTGATGCTGGCTAAAAGAGCTTCTTCCAGATTATCATGCCCGGAACGGGCTAAAAGGTGAGCCACTACTTCTGTATCCAGGCTGGAATGAAAAATGGATCCTTCAGCTTCCAGCTTTCTACGCAATTCATGACTGTTAACCAGATTTCCATTATGAGCCAGGGCCATGCTCCCCCGGTACGACCTTATAACCAGGGGCTGAGCATTAACTATGAGACTTGATCCGGTAGTAGAATACCGAACATGACCAAGGGCTTTCCCACCCCGGAGTTCATCTAATACTTCATCGGTGAAAACTTCTGTAACCAGACCCATGTCCTTGTGCATGTTAATACTGCCCTCTCTCTCCACAGCAATTCCAGTGCTCTCCTGACCTCGGTGCTGCAAGGAATGGAGCCCCAGAAAAGTCAGGTGGGCAGCATCTTCCTCTGAGCTCACAATGCCGAACAAACCACATTCTTCCCTGAATTTATCTAGTATCCCAACTGATTTGCCATGGCATTTGTCCATATTGTTTCCATCTCCTTTACAGGAACATCCAAAACCCCTTTAATCCGCAAACTATCTCCTCCACTCCATCCCAGGTGCTGAGTGGGAATATCTTTTTCCCGCAGAAAATCCATAACCTGCTTTAGATTTCCCTCACTGCAGGTAAGGAGAAATCTGGACTGGCTCTCAGAAAAAAGTTGCACATGAGGAGGCAGTTTTCCCGTAAGTTCAACCTGAGCCCCCATACCAGCAGTAAATGTCATCTCAGCCAGAGCCAAAGCCAAGCCACCTTCTGAGAGGTCCTGAATGTTCTCTAGCATCCCCAACTCAAAAGCTTCCATAACAGCCTCCTGGGCAGCCATTTCCCGGGCAATGTCCACCTGGGGAGGTTTTCCCTCTTCCCGGCCTTCAATAAAAGCCAGATACTCACTACCACCCATTTCATCAAATGTCTCCCCCAGGAGAATAATGGCCAGGTTCTCCTCCTGAAAACCGGGAACAAGGTGCTGGTTTATATCCTCCAGAAGACCAATCATGCCCACAACAGGAGTTGGGAAAATAGCCTGGCCGCCAGTTTCATTATAAAAGCTAACATTGCCACTAACAATCGGTGTATTCAATTTCTGACAGGCCAGTGCCATTCCTCGCAGCACTTCCTTAAACTGCCAGTAAATATGAGGCTTTTCCGGACTGCCAAAATTGAGACAGTCGGTAACTGCCAGAGGGCGGGCTCCCATGCTGACTAAATTCCGGGCAGCCTCCATGACAGCAATAATTCCTCCAACATAGGGATCCAGAAAACAATAACGCCCATTTCCATCAGTAGTCATTGCCAATCCCCGTTTTGTTCCTGGCACTCGGAGCAGAGCAGCCCCGATTCCCGGGCCCCACACTGTGTTAACACCCACCATGTGATCATACTGCTCATAGACCCAACGTTTGCTGGCCAGATTGGGAGAAGCCAGGATTTTCCTAAACACTTCTCCTATATCTCCAGGTTCAGCTACCTTAATCTGTTCCTGTTTTTTACCCGTTCCCTGCGCTGAACGCGTATACCTGGGAGCTTTATCCACCAGGCTATCTACCGGCACCTGACCTTTAATGGTCTTTCCCTCCCTGACTATCAGATCACTACCTTCTGTTGTCTGGCCTATCACTGCCGCATCCAGCCCCCAGCGTAAAAAGGTTTCCACCACTTCTACCTCACAGCCCTCCCGGGGTATCACCAGCATCCTTTCCTGCGATTCAGATAACATGATCTCCATGGCACTCATATTCTCATCCCTGAGAGGAACTTTCTCAACATCTATTTCCATTCCCAGTCCGGATCTAGAAGCGACCTCGCTAGCCGCACTGGTTAGCCCAGCAGCACCCAGATCTTGAACACCTTCAACCAGATCCTTTTCTCTGAGTTCCAAACAGGCTTCCAGGAGCAGTTTTTCCATGAAAGGATCCCCAACCTGAACCGCAGGCCGGTCATCACTTGAGTTCTGAGTCAATTCACAGGAGGCGAAACTTGCTCCCTGTATCCCATCCCGGCCGGTCCGGGCTCCCACCACCATAACAGTGCTCTCCCCTCTCTGGGCCCGGGCCCTGACCAGCATGTCCTTTCGGGCAATCCCCACGCACATGGCATTGACCAGGGGATTTTCCCTATAGGAGGTGCTGAAAAAAACTTCTCCACCAACTGTTGGAACACCAATACAGTTCCCATAATCTCCAATACCTTTTACCACCCGGGTAAAGAGCTGTCTGGTCTTTTTCTCTTCCAGAGAACCAAACCGCAGGGAGTTTAAAATAGCTATAGGGCGAGCTCCCATGGTGAATATGTCTCGAACAATACCACCCACACCTGTAGCTGCTCCCTGATAGGGTTCAATAGCTGAAGGGTGATTGTGGCTCTCTATCTTTAATACCGCAACATAACCATCTCCTATATCAACAGCACCGGCATTCTCTCCAGGCCCCTGCACAACCTGAGGTCCATCCTGGGGCAATTTTTTCAATTGGTCCCGGGATGATTTGTAGCTGCAATGCTCAGACCACATGACGCCAAAGAGAGCCATTTCCAGTTCATTGGGTTCCCTCCCCAGATAAGAACATATAGTATCATATTCTCCACCGGTAAGGCCCAGGGCTTTAAGTTTCTTTTCCAGCATCCAGTACACCTCTCTCCTTAAAAACATCCAGCATTGAAGCAAAAAAGGCCCTACCATCTTCACGCTGGGGGCCTACCAGTGCTTCCATTGCCCTCTCCGGATGAGGCATCAAGCCAAAAACATTGCCGGCCGGATTAATCACTCCTGCAATATTTTCCACAGAGCCATTGTGGTTCGCCTCATCTACTATATTGCCTTCTTCGTCACAGTAGCGGAGCACAATCCTCTTCTCCCTATTCAGAACTTTAAGCTCCTGCTGATCCAGGTAATAATTTCCCAGACCGTGAGCTATGGGTAAGCTGATTACCTGCCCCTCTGCTAGTTTACTGGTAAAAGGAGTACTGGCATTTTCCACCCGGATATTGACATCTCGGCATATAAACTTTAGATTCCGGTTGGGCAGCATAGCACCAGGTAAAAGTCCCATTTCCAGCAAAACATGAAACCCATTGCAGATGCCCAGAACCAAACCTCCTGACCCGGCAAAACCTCTCACCCGCTCCATCAGTGGAGACAGAGCTGCAATGGCACCTGGCCGCAGGTAATCTCCGTAGGAAAAACCACCGGGCAATATCAGGATATCAAAAGAACTTAAGTCTCTATCATCACCGTGCCAGATAAATTCTGAAGGATGTCCCAGAATATTACTGGTAGCCCAAAAACAATCCCGGTCACAATTTGAGCCTGGAAAGACCACAATACCAAATTTCATTCCAGAACCTCCTCCAGGTCATATTCATAGTCTTCAATAACCGGGTTGCTGAGAATGTCCGAGCATATCTCCTCCAGCCGGGCCACAATATCCTCCCGGCTGTAGCCGGTCAACTCCAGCTGCAAAAACTTGCCTGCCCGAACCCTGGAAACATCATAACCCTTAGATACCAGAGACCTTTGCAGAGTTTCTCCCTGGGGATCGGAAACCGTATCCTTGAGCATGACTCTAACTTCTGCCCGCCCTTTCAATTGCTTTCCCCCTTCAAAAGCTTTAATATGTTCTCATAGGCCTGAGAAACATCTCCCAGGTCCTGACGGAAACGATCTTTATCCAGCCGCTCTCCTGTGTCCTGTTTCCAAAAGCGGCAGGTATCCGGAGATATTTCATCAGCCAGCAAAATATTTCCCTTGAAGCGTCCGAATTCCAGCTTCAAGTCCACCAAATCTATGCCCAAAATGCGAAAACGAGCTGTTAACTCGAAGTTAATGCGGAATGCCAGTTCTTTCATTCGATCCAACTCTTCCCCTGTAGCCCATTCCATAACCCGAATATGATAATCATTGATCATGGGATCCCCAAACTCATCATTCTTGTAGTATAATTCCAGCACTGGCTGGGAAAGGGGAAAACCTTCCGGCTGGCCCAGACGCCTTTTCAGGCTGCCAGCCACTATATTCCGCATAACTACTTCTAAAGGGATAATATCCAGTTTACGCGCCAGCATGCTGTTTGGCCCCACCTGCTCCAGAAAGTGGGTGTTAACACCTTTTTCCTCCAGGTGCTTAAAAAGCAGGGAGCTGATGCTACAGTTGAAATAACCTTTATTCTCTATAAATCCCTTTTTCCGTCCATCAAAAGCTGTGGCGTCATCCTTGAATTCAACCAGTACTTCATCCTCTTCCTCTGTCTGGAAAATTCGTTTGGCTTTGCCTTGGTATAAAAATTCTTTTTTCACTTAATCCAGGCCAGTAGCGCCTCTTTTCCTCCTTTCCATCCCTAAATCTCCCCTGCTCTTAATTTCGCCAGCCAGTACCTGCATATTTCTTCAGTCTTTTCCCCGGCCCTACCGGTATATTTCCCCACATTGCCCAGGATACTCTTCTGCTGTTCTGTCATTTCCTCCAGGTATGGTTTCAGTTCCTCCTTCTCCTGGAAGGTCTGAAAAAGGCTCTGTTTCTTTTCCCGGGCCTCCATGGCCAGTTTACGCACAGCTTCATGGGCCTGGGGATACCCTCTTACAGCCAAAAAGATATATAGGGGTTCAGCCATAATCAGGTCCCCGCTTTTCTTCATATTATCCAGCATGGATTGCCGGTCAATGAAAAAGCGTTCCAGGACATGTTTTAAGCGACAGGAACACAGGTAAAGAGCCACAGGTATATCAACATAGAAACGGCTGGAAGCAGAGTTGGTTAAATCCCGCTGATGTTCTGATAGTTGATCCATATAGCAGGTATTAATCCGGGGCACTGCTGTTTTCCAGATACTTTTTATGTTTTCATAATTAATGGGATTCTTCTTGTGGGGCATGGTAGAGGAACCTACCTGCCCGGCCGAAAAGTACTCACCAACTTCACCTATCTCTGTCCGCTGCAGATGCCGCATATCATCAGCAAAGTCAGCCAGGATCCCCAAAGCCGCTACAAGGCTGTGCATATAGTCCAGAAGATATTCTGGTGGGACAATCTGAGTGCTAACAGGAGCTGCCTGCAAACCCAAACGTTCCAGCACCCGGGCTTCAAAAAGGACTGGATCTTCTAAAAGAAAGCTGGCTGCATTGTAAGCACCCACAGCACCGGCTAGCTTGCCTCTAAGATCTCCAGCCCTCTCCTGAAGGTTCTCCAGGGCCCGTCCCAATCTCTGCACATACCCGGCCAGGACAAATCCAAAGGTTATGGGCACAGCATGCTGCCCATGGGTTCGCCCTGCCTGTAACGTGTCTTTTTCCTGCAATGACAGCTCTATGAGCTTTTCCAAGACAGCTTTTAAGACCGGGGTTATTAAGTTCTCCTGGGCCTGCCGGTAACGGAGAGCATCAGCTGTATCCATAATGTCCATGGAGGTAGCAGTGAGATGAACAAATGGGCGGGCTTCTAAAGACATTTCCCGCACTAAAACGTTCACAAGAGCTCTCATATTGTGCCGGGTCTTCTCTTCTTCCCTGTAGACATCCTCAACCTGTAGAGATTGCACTGCTTTCTTCAGTTCCCAAACAACCCTCTCCGGACAGTAACCCCAGGCATGGAGCTCTTCCACCAGGGCCAGTTCAACCTGTGCCTGATAGAGAACCCGGGCCTCCTCGGAGTAATAGCTTGTGAGAGCCTGAAAGTCCTCTTCTTTCAGAGAATAGCGGTGATCCCAGGGACTGATATTCTTGAAAATATCACGCTCCATATTCAAAACACCTCAATCCAATCAGCATATATATAAATTTATCATACCCCCATAGCTCCTGCAAGCAGGAAACTACCATTTCCGGCCTGGTTCCCTAAAATAATAAATTTTTTTGCTTTCTTGCAGGTTAAGGGAACAGAACTGTAGAATCAATATATTGTGTTTAACTAATTTAAAAACACAACATATTGTGTTTACAGGAACTATATTAAAAAGCTTTCAACAAGCCAACACTACATAAGACAATACTTTATGTCCAGTTTATATCCTTCTCCAGATCAAAGACATAAACCTTCAGGGGAGAGGGTTTTCTATGGAAAAATTCCAAAAGCGCCAGACAAGGGGGGATGCAACGAGTTTTTATGAGCATTATTTTATCTGTTTTTTAAGAAAGGATGTTAACTCATGAAAAAGCTTAAACTATCAGAAAATGCCCTGCGGGTCCTAGAAAACAGATACCTGCGCCGGGATGAAAATCGCAAATTGACAGAAACACCTGAGGATCTCTTTCAAAGAGTTGCCAGTAATATTGCCCAGGCCAGCGCCCGCTATAACGAAGATGGGGAAAAGGACCGGGAAGATTTTCTCCGCATAATGACTGACCTCGATTTCATGCCCAATTCACCCACATTGATGAATGCCGGCAACGAACTGCAGCAATTAGCTGCCTGTTTTGTTATTCCTGTTGAAGATACCATGGACGGCATCTTTGATGCTGTTAAATACGCTGCCCTCATACACAAGAGCGGGGGAGGCACAGGTTTTTCTTTTTCCCGGTTGCGCCCAAAAAATGATTACGTCCGCACCACAGGCGGTGTGGCTTCTGGACCCATTTCTTTCATGGAGGTTTTTGACGCTGCCACCAACACCATAAAACAGGGAGGCAAACGGCGGGGAGCAAATATGGGCATCCTCAACGTGGATCACCCTGATATCCTCGATTTCATCACCTGTAAGGAGGACAATGACAGCCTCAATAATTTTAATATTTCTGTTGCTGTTACTGAGGAGTTCATGGAAGCAGTCCAAAACAACGGTGAATACCCCCTGATCAACCCTCACACTGGTCAGGAAACCAAAAAGCTGAAAGCCCGGGAAGTTTTCAATCTCATCGTGGAAATGGCCCACAAAAACGGTGAACCGGGAATTGTTTTCATTGACCGGATCAATCATGCCAACCCTACCCCTGAGCTGGGGAAAATAGAGAGCACCAATCCCTGTGGAGAACAGCCTTTACTTCCTTTTGAAGCCTGCAACCTGGGTTCTATTAACCTGGCTACCATGGTGAAAAAAGCAGAAGATGGTAAATACAGGCTGGACTACGACCATTTAAAAAAGGTCATCAGAATAGCCGTACGTTTCCTGGACAACGTCATAGATATGAACAATTATCCCATGCCAGAGATAAGGGAAATGGCCCTGGCCAATCGTAAAATTGGTCTCGGGGTAATGGGCTGGGCAGATCTCCTCATTAAACTGCGTATCCGGTATGATTCCCAGGAAGCAGTAGAGTTAGCTGAAAAAGTTATGACTTTTATTCAGGAACAAGCCCATGAGGTTTCTGTGAAACTGGCAGAAATACGGGGCCCTTTCCCTAATATTGAAAAAAGTATATTCAAAATTCCCCAACGCAATGCTACACTCACCACCATTGCCCCTACCGGCTCCATCAGCATAATAACTGGTTCTTCCAGTGGAATAGAGCCTATCTTTGCCCTGAGCTATCACCGCAACGTCATGGATAGCACCCTGACAGAAATTCATCCTCTCCTGGAGGAAGTTGCCCGAGAAGAAGGCTTCTACTCCCCAGAACTCATGAAGAAGATAGCAGAAAAAGGAGACCTGCAGGACTTAGAAGAGATTCCTGATAAAATTAAAGATATATTTGTTACCGCCCACCACGTATCACCTGAATGGCATTTGAAGATTCAAGCTGCCTTCCAAAAACATGTGGATAACGCCGTGAGCAAAACTGTTAACTTTCCCAACCAGGCAACAACTGAAGATGTTGCCCAGGTATTCATTTTGGCCTACCGGCTGGCCTGCAAGGGTGTCACCATATACCGGGATGGCAGCCGGGAAAGCCAGGTATTAATCAAAGGGCCAGCCAAAGGAGACCGGCACAAACGTCCCCGTCCCCGGATGACAGTAGGAGCAACAACCAAGACAGAAATTGGTTGTGGCAAGCTTTATATAACCATCAATTCCGACGAAAACGGCATTTGTGAAGTTTTCACCTCAACTGGCCGGGGAGGAGGTTGCCACTCCCAGTCTGAAGCTACCAGTCGCCTAACATCCCTGGCTCTTCGCTCCGGAGTTCCTGTGGCTGAAATCATCCATCAGCTCCGGGGAATACGCTGCGCTGCTTCTCTCAAGAGAAAAGGAGTACCCAATACCTCCTGTCCGGATGCCATAGGTCGAGCCATTGAAGAATACTTAAAATATGCTGATAAGGAGAGCATAAATCGCTACAATATTCTCATGAGCCAGAATAACAAAGAACCGGATACCTTCCTAAACAACGGTTCCAGTGTATGTCCTGACTGCGGCATGGAAATGGAACATGAAGGAGGCTGTGTTCTCTGCCGTAACTGTGGTTATTCCAAGTGTGGCTAAAACTCCTTAATGCAAGAAAGATTACAGGAGGTGAATATAGTTGAAGAAGCTCACCAAAGGTGGTATAGCTCTCCTCACAGTGGGAATAATTCTGGTTGTTATCGGTTTGGGATTATTCTTCAGTGTCTTCTTCGCCGGCATTCGCCAGGTTGACCAATTCCAAGCCCAACCCTTCCCCCAACAACAAAGAGTTCCCTTTGAACGAGCGGTTATAGGCGTAATCATGGTTGGTCTGGGGGCCTTCCTGGGTAAGGTTGGCCTGGGCATGGGAATTGTAGGTAGCTCAAAAAATATAGCTCGTTGGGCCGGACAGCTTTTTGACGAGGGGAAAAAGGCCTCACAGAAAAGTGAGGAAACCGGAGAAAAGCACTGTACCTCCTGTGGTTTTTCCTTATCCTCCACGGCCCGCTTTTGCAGCAACTGCGGTAAGGAACAACCTTAGAAATAGTTGCTTCTCATCTTTATAATTTGGGCTAGAAAAAACGGGAGTTAGCTGCTCCCGTTTTTTAGTAAGAAAATTATGTTGCAAAACCCTTATTCTTTTCCGTGACTTTCCTGGACTTGCCGGGATTTCTCTGCCACCTTCCGGGCCATATCCTGCCGGTAATCCAGAAGTTTTTGCCTGAGCTCTTCATCCCCTAAAGATATTATCTCACAGGCCAGGATGCCGGCATTTTTAGCTCCGTTAATACCCACTGTTGCTACCGGTATGCCCGGCGGCATTTGCACCGTTGAGAGCAAGGCATCCTGCCCATGCAAAGGCCCGCTGGCAATAGGTACTCCGATAACCGGCAGCACAGTATGGGCAGCCAGAACACCTGCCAGGTGGGCTGCCATACCGGCTCCAGCAATGATAACCTTAATACCCCTGTCCTTTGCATTCAAGGCATAATCAGAGGCTTTTGCCGGTGTCCGATGGGCGCTGATAACCTCTATCTCATAATCCACACCCATTGTTTTCAATATTTCTGCTGCTTCTTCCATGATTTTCCAATCAGAATCACTACCCATGAGTATCCCTACACAGGTCACCTTTATTACCTCCTTCCCAAATCAGTGCGGTAATGCATGCCGGTAAAATGGATTTTTTCAATTTCACCATAAACCAGATTTCTGGCATTATTTATATCCTCCCCTAAACCGGTAACCCCCAGAACCCGTCCTCCATCTGTCAAAATTTCATCATTTTCCTGTCGGGTGTTGGCCTGAAAGACAACTATCCTGGGGTCAACTTTTTCCAGGCCAAAAACAGGATAACCAGTATTATATTGGCCTGGATACCCTCCAGAGGCAACCACAACACAGAGACAGGCTTGAGAGTACCATTTTAGAGGTTCCCGGGGAAGCTTTCCCTCTGCTGCACCTAGTAAATAGGGCAGCAGGTCTGTTTCCAGGCGGGGTAGTAAAGCCTGAATCTCCGGGTCGCCAAAGCGGACATTGAATTCCAAAACCTTAGGGCCCTGGGAGGTAAGCATGAGGCCCGCATACAACACTCCCTGGTAAGGGATGCCTGATTCTGCCATGTATTGTATCACAGGGGCAATAACCTGTTTTTCAATCTCATCCTGCAATTCTTCTGTTACTTCCGGTACCGGCGAGTAAGCGCCCATACCGCCGGTGTTGGGACCTGTATCATCATCGCCAACCTTCTTATGATCCCTGGAAGGCTCCATGAGTACCCATCTTTCTCCATCGCTTATAGCCAGCATCGATAACTCCTTGCCCTCCAGGAACTCCTCAATGACAATCCGAGCTCCAGCTTTGCCAAAGAGTTCTCCACTCAAAAGCTTGCTGGCATTTTCCCTGGCCTCATGGGCATCCTGACAGATGAGAACCCCTTTGCCACCAGCCAGACCCTCAGCTTTCAAAACATAGGGAGCAGAAAACTGCTCCAGGGCAGCATCAACATCCTCATGGCTTTCAACAACCTTGAAGGAGGCAGTAGGAATACCCACTTTATCCATTACCTTTTTGGCAAAAACCTTGCTTCCTTCCAGCTGTGCTCCTTCTTTAGTTGGCCCGAAGACCAGAATGCCATCTTTCTGAAGCAGGTCTGCTATGCCCCCTACCAGTGGGCTTTCTCCTCCCACTACCACAAGATCAATCTTTTCTTCCCGGGCAAAACTGGCCAGGCCTGCAAAATCACTTTCACTCAGACCTATATTCTTACCTAACTGGGCAGTCCCTGGATTACCTGGAGCAATAAAGAGTTTGTCCAAATGAGAGCTCTGGCTTATCTTCCATGCCAGGGCATGCTCTCTTCCCCCTCCTCCCACAATCAAAACTCTCATCCTATCCCTCCTCGCAAAATAACCTGTTTTCTGTCCGGTCCCACACTTATAAGCTTCACAGGCAGGTGAGTCTTTTCCTCTAAGAATTTCACATACTCTCTGGCCTGAGATGGTAAGTTTTCATATTCCCTTATATGCTGTAAATCCTGCTTCCAGCCCGGCAGAAACTCATAAACAGGCTCACATCTCTCCAGTTTTTCCATATCTGTGGGCATTTCCTGAATGATCTCACCATCCAGTTTATAAGCCGTGGCAACCTGGATCTCATCCATAAATGAAAGAACATCCATCTTGGTAAGGGCCAGCCAGTCTGCTCCATTGATACGCAGGGAGTGTTTGAGCAGGGGAATATCCAGCCAGCCACAGCGCCGGGGACGTCGGGTGGTAACTCCATATTCTCCACCTGCCTCACGAAGCTTATCCCCGGTGGAACTATCTTC
The DNA here is from genome assembly GCA_003551905.1 of Halanaerobiales bacterium. Taxonomy (GTDB): domain Bacteria; phylum Bacillota; class Halanaerobiia; order B1SED10-174; family B1SED10-174; genus B1SED10-174. The sequence goes on along the minus strand of PUNT01000024.1, from coordinate 1,194 downwards.
TTCTGTGGGAAAAACACCTTCACCCACCCTGGTGGTGTATGCTTTCACAACTCCAATTATTTCATCTACATTACCAGGAGGAAACCCTGCTCCCCCGGCAACAGCTCCGGCAACGGTACTGGAAGAAGTGACATAGGGATAGCTGCCATTGTCAATGTCCAGCAATGTTCCATGAGCTCCCTCGAAGAAAATATGCCTGCCTGCCTCCCAGTTCTGGGCTATTTTAAGAGAAGTATTGCATATGTGGGGCTTGAGGATCTCTCCCAGATCAAGAAGCTTTGCCAGAAGCTCTTCTAGATCTACACATGATTCATGAAAAACCTTCTTGAGCACCTGGTTGTGGTACCTGAGAGCAATTTCTAAGCTCCTCTTTAGTCTTTGGGGGTGCAGAATATCCCCCATGCGAATACCCCGGCGAGCAGCTTTATCCGTATATGCAGGTCCAATTCCCTTGACGGTGGTACCCAGCTTATCAGTTCCCCGGAGCTTTTCCTCCAGTTTATCCAGAAGTATGTGATAGGGCAGTACCAGATGAGCGCTATCGCTTATATAAAGGTTCTCTATACTAACGCCCCTTTTCTTGAGCCCTTCCATTTCTTCAATGAGAGCCCAGGGATCTATAACCATGCCTTGACCCATAACCGCCATGGTGTCCGGGTAGAGTACCCCTGATGGCAGAAGATGCATCTCGTATTTTTCCTGATCATTGACCACTGTATGGCCGGCATTATTGCCGCCCTGATAGCGAACCACCATATGCGCTTTTTCCGCCAGTATATCCACAATTTTCCCCTTGCCTTCATCCCCCCATTGCGTTCCCACTACCAAACTAGCTGGCATCTAAAATCCCCCTTAAATAACTAATAACAAAAAAATAACCCAAATAGGGGTTACCTATCTGGGCAGTTGGGTCCCACCTTTATGGTATCAAAATACAAATTTACTGTCAATACAGCAAATATCTCTCTTCTCCTTTTACTCTGCACCCCAGATATGAATTGAATTACCACTGATAATGGCCAGATAATTTCCATCCGGTGTCCAGTCCAGGGAATTTACCCAGTCATGATGGCTGGGAAAGACAAAAACCTCTTCACCACTGGCAATCTCCCAGATCCGGGCTGTATAATCATAACTACCGGAAGCTAAATACCTCCCATCTGGTGACCACTTCAGGGTAGATACGATATGGTT
>PUNT01000097.1 GCA_003551905.1 Halanaerobiales bacterium | reverse complement strand
GGGCAGGTTTCTTCTACTTTCCCATGGATGAAACTCTGGTGCGGGCAGCTGTTGATCTATCGGCCCGCCCTTATGTTCATTTTAAAGCTGACCTGGGAACTGCAGATGTGGGCCAATTCCCTCCGGGATTAACTGAAGATTTCTGCAGGGCGTTTTCTTCTTCTCTGGGAGCCACTTTACACCTGGAGGTGCTTTATGGGAGCTCTGATCATCATAAAATTGAAGCCATCTTCAAGGCCCTGGCCCGGGCCCTCAAGGAGGCATGTTCTCAGGAGGCAGGTTGTCAGGGAAAGCTGCCTACTACCAAGGGTGAGCTGGGATGATAGGTGTTATTGATTATGGTGCTGGCAATCTGCACTCTGTATTGCGGGCCCTGGAGTATTTACAGGTTCACTGTGGAGTTGTCAAAGGTCCTGGAGATTTTAAGGGTGCGGAAAAATTAATTCTTCCCGGAGTAGGACATTTTGGAGCTGCCGCCCGGGAACTTTGTAAGAGGAGGCTGGATTCATTCCTTTGCCAATGGATTGCAGATAAACGACCAATCCTGGGTATCTGTCTTGGCCTGCAGCTATTTTTGTACAGAAGCGAAGAAGCAACAGGGGTTAGAGGGTTAGGAGTTCTATCCGGACAGGCAAGATTATTCCCCGGGCCTAAGGTGCCGCAGATTGGCTGGAATCAAGTGGAAATGGGGAAAGGGCTGCCTCTGCTTAGAGAACAGGGCTGTTCTTCCTATTTTTATTTTCTCCACAGCTATTATCTGGAGCTTGATTGTACTGATGGAATAGAGATTGGCTGGAGTGAATATAATGGGGTTTGTTATCCGTCGCTGGTGATGAAGGATAAATTGCTGGGGGTGCAGTTCCACCCGGAAAAGAGCGGTTCAGCTGGCTTAAAACTACTGGAGAAATGGGTGAATCTATGCTGACTATCAGAGTGATACCCTGCCTGGATATGGCTGGAGGTAGGGTTGTAAAGGGAATTAAGTTTAAAGACCTCAAAGATGCTGGCTGTCCTGTGGAGATGGCCCGAAACTATTATCAGGAGGGTGCTGATGAAATAACCTTCCTGGACGTGAGAGCTTCAGCAGAAAGTCGGGAAATTATGTTGCAGGTGGTGGAAAAGGTAGCCCGGGTGATCTTTGTGCCCCTCACTGTGGGGGGAGGACTCAGGAGCATTGAAGATATGCGCCGGGTTCTCCGGTCGGGAGCTGATAAGGTTGCTTTATCCACTTCTGCTGTAGAAGACCCTGAACTGCTTAAAAAAGGAGCCCTGGTTTTTGGTTCTCAGTGCCTGGTATTATCCATTGATGCTGAGAGAAAAGGTAATGGTTGGATTGTGACTTCCCACGGTGGGCGGAAAAAAACTGATCTGGATGTAATCAGCTGGGCCCAACAGGGTGAACGTATGGGAGCAGGGGAAATTCTTCTCAATTCTCTGGACCGGGATGGAACCAGAGCTGGTTATGATCTTGAACTGCTCAGGGAGGTTGGCCGGAATGTAAATATACCGGTCATAGCTTCAGGAGGGGCAGGTACACTGGAACAGATCGGTGAGGCTGTTTTAAGGGGAGGAGCAGATGCTGTTCTTCTGGCCTCATTACTTCATTACCGGCAGTTAACAATATCTCAGATAAAATCCTATCTCAGAGATAAGGGGGTGGCAGTTCGATGCTGATTCCTTCAATTGACCTGGCGGATGGTAAAGCTGTTCAACTAAGGCAGGGTCGGGAAAAGGTTTTAGAGCGGGAAGATCCTCTGGCACTGGCAAGGGAGTTTAATCTGTACGGGGAAATAGCTCTCATTGATCTGGATTCAGCCCTGGGTCGAGGCCACAATCTGGATTTGATGGGGAAAATTATGCAACAGGCTGATTGCCGTGTAGGTGGCGGAATTAGATCTGTAGAAAAAGCTCTGGATCTAATAAATCTAGGAGCCCATAAAATAATCATAGGGACAGCTGCCTTCAATGATGAAGGAATAGATCATGAATTTTTGCAAGGGTTGAGGAATTATTTGAGCAGAGAAAGAATAATAATTGCTTTGGATGCCTGGCAGGGCCAGATAGTAACCAGGGGCTGGCAAAAGGAAACTGGACTGGAAATCATGGCAGTTATTGATGATCTGGAAGAGTATTGTGGTGAGTTTTTATTCACCTGTGTGGAGCGAGAAGGAACTATGAAAGGGCCAGACCTGGGAATGATAGAAAAAATCACTAAAGCAACTCAAAGGAAGATTACAGTTGCCGGGGGAGTGAGCACAGCAGAAGATATCAAGACTATCAGCCAGATGGGGGCAAGTGTTCAGCTGGGTATGGCCCTGTACCAGGGGAAAATCAGCCTGAAACAGGGTTTTATTGCTACTCTTAACTGGCAGAAAGGACTTTTGCCTACTATTGTCCAGGATGAAAAGGGACAGGTATTGATGCTGGCATATAGCAGTCCGGAATCCCTGGAAAGAACTTTTTCCAGGGGGAACATGTGTTATTATTCCCGATCACGCAATAAGTTATGGACCAAGGGTGAGAGTTCGGGATTTGGACAGAAATTGTTGAAACTGCGAAGGGACTGTGATGGGGATACTATTCTGGCAACAGTGAAACAAAAAGGTGTTGCCTGTCATCTGGGAGCCTATTCCTGTTTTGGCCCCCGGGAGTTTTCCCTGGAGGAATTGCAGGAAGTTATAAAGCAGAGGTTTGCAGAAGTGGAGAAAAACTCTTATACTGCCAGTTTGACTCCCCAACTGGTTCGAGATAAGGTGTTAGAGGAAGCACAGGAGGTCACTACTGCCCAGGAAAAGGAAGGCTTGATCTGGGAAGCAGCAGACCTTATCTATCACCTGCTGGTTTTACTGGGACAGGAGGAGATTAAACTGAATGAAGTATTATGGGAGCTGAAGAGGAGGAGGAAAAAATGCGAATAATAAAAGCTGCCGATCTATCATCTGATTTTTTTTCCGGGCAAGAGATGGAAGATTTGCCTGCTGTTAGAGAGATAATTGATAGGGTCAGAAAAGAAGGAGACCAGGCCCTTAGATATTATACCCATGAGTTTGATGGAGTGACCCTGGAGAAATTTGCAGTTAACAGGAATGAGATGGAAGCAGCCTTAAAAGAAATGGATCCAGAGGTTAAATATGCTACGAAAGAGGCAGCAGAAAACTTGCGCAAATTCGCCAGGCGGCAGATGGAACAGTGTGAGCCCTTTCAGTTTGCGGTTAAGAAGGGAGTGCAGCTGGGGCAGCGAGTTATACCTGTTAACAGGGTGGGAGTGTATGTTCCCGGGGGCCATTATCCCCTTCTGTCATCTCTT
>PUNT01000154.1 GCA_003551905.1 Halanaerobiales bacterium | reverse complement strand
TTCCCCTGCTCCCTTAAACCTTTAAAAACTTCCAGCACCGATGGATGCTCTATGGTGGTGGTGATGAAGTCTTTACCCCGAGTTACAGAACCAAAAAGAGCCAGATTATTGGCCTCAGTGCCTCCACCGGTGAATATTATCTGCCCTGCATCAGCGCCAATACTTTTGGCAACCTTTTGCCGGGCTTCTTTTATCTTTTTCTCTGCTCCCATACCCAGACCGTGCAGGGATGAAGGATTGCCATAGTTATTCCTGAGCATATCCAGCATGGCCTTAATAACTGGCTCTTTTGTCCGGGTTGTGGCTGCATGATCCAGATAAATATTATTCATGGCTGACCTCCTGTTATAGAAAAAAGGGCCACGCCAGAGCGGGCCCATGCAAACTTAATGGTACCCTTGGCAGGAATCGAACCTGCGCACCTGGATCCGGAGTCCAGTGCTCTATCCACTGAGCTACAAGGGCATTCTCTTACCTAATAGTTTGGCACAGTACAGTGAAATTGTCAAGTTAGCCAAGCAAAGCTGGCTGTAAAATGCCGCAGAATTTTTGGTTCATAAGTAAGTTTCATGCCTCTAATGCTCTCCTTCTTTTCCTGCAGGCGGGAAAAAACATGAGCTACATACTTCATGTGATTATCGGTATAGGTGCGTCGAGGAATGGTCAGGCGTAAAAGATCCAGTTCCGGCATGACATTCTCTCCGGTCTGGGGATCTCTTCCTGCCAGCAAGGTCCCGATCTCTACGCCCCTGACCCCTCCTTCAATATAGAGTTCTACAGCCAGGGCGTGGGAGGGAAAATGTTCCTGGGGAATATGGGATAGAAAACTCTTGCCATCAACGAAAACCGCATGGCCTCCTACCGGTTTCTGTATGGGCACACCCAGGTCTGTCAATTCCTTGCCCAGGTATGCTACCTGATTTATTCTTTGCTCCAGGTAATCCTCTTCTATCACTTCATATAGTCCCCTGGCCACAGCTTCCATATCCCGGCCGGCCAGACCTCCATAGGTGACAAAACCTTCAACAGGCACCAGTCTTTCCTGAGCTCTCCTGAACAGGCCCTCATCAGATGCTATGCCAATGAGACCGCCAATGTTTACCAGGCCATCCTTCTTGGCGCTCATGGTAAAACCCTGGGCCAGGGAAAAGAACTCCCTGGTTATTTCCTTTATGGTTTTATTTTGATATCCATCTTCTCTTTTCTTGATAAAATAAGCATTCTCTGCAAAGCGAGCAGCATCGATAAACAGAGGAATCTCAAATTCTCTGGCAATATCATGAACCTCTTTCATATTGGCCATAGAGACCGGCTGACCTCCTGCACTGTTGCAGGTTATGGTCATTATGATGAAGGCAACCCTGTCCCTGCCCTTATCCTGAATAAAAGATCTCAGTTTATCAGTATCCATGTCCCCCTTGAAGGGTGCTGACACGCTGGGTTTATATGCTTCTTCCCGGACCAGGTTTACACCAACTCCGCCGGCGATCTCAATATGAGCCTTGGTGGTATCGAAATGCATATTGCCCGGCACATACTGACCCTCTTTTATCAGAAGGGGAAAAAGAACATTCTCCGCACCTCGTCCCTGATGGGTGGGTAGAAAATACTCACAGTGGAAAATATCTTTGACTGTGTTCTCCAGGTTATAGAAGTTTCTGCTGCCAGCATATGATTCATCACCAAGCATCATACCTGCCCACTGATTGTCACTCATGGCGCCAGTGCCGCTATCCGTTAGCAGGTCAATAAATACTTGAGAGCTGGACAGGAGAAAAGGGTTTAAGCCTGCCTTCTCTATAGCGTTTATCCTCTCTTCTCTAGGCAGAAGTTTTATAGGTTCCACCACTTTAATCTTAAAAGGTTCTGCACCAGGCCAGAATTCAGAGCTCATGTGAATTCCTCCCATCTAACTTGATCAGTCTTTTTTTATTCGCCTTTGCCAAAATATCAATATCTAACTGGAATTTCCCCCCATTACCAGCATTACCCGCAAAACCTTGAATAGGGTAATAAGGTCTTCATGTACAAACTCAAGAGTAGTAGGATTGATTCTTTTTATGCCCGGTACCATCTCAATACCATCAGCCATGGCAGAGGTAACCACCTCCACCCTGAGTTCATAGGGAGAATCCATAAAAAATGGCTTGAATCTGTTAATATTGGTTACCGCCTCCCGGGCTTTTTCCTTGATGATTTTCCCTGCTTTTTCCGGATGCAAGCAAATTGCTGCATAGCGGCTTAAACCTTCTTTAACCTTAACAGTGTACACATCACCTAAAAGATCAATTCCTTCCTGACAGACCTTATCATCACCAGTTATGAGGAGAACCGGCACACCATAGGCCCCAGCGACCAGGGCATTGATGCCTGTTTCTCCCAGCTCCACACCGTTTATGGTAATCTGACTGACAACTCTTCCTGAGTAGGTATGATCCAGGATTCCTCCTTTTGTTCCCCTGCGTGCATGATACCCTATTAAAAATAGGCCGTGGACATCCTTCTGTAATCCTTCAACCATGCTGAGTTCTTTCAAATCCCCACTTATAAGAAAAGCTTCCGAATGAAGTTTATCAGGAATTATGTTCTTCATGGAACCATGAGCATCGTTAACATATATTTCCCTGGCTCCACCCTCCAGGGCACCTTCGATGGCATGGTTTACTTCTTTAGCCATTTTATCCCTGGCCCACTCAAACCCAGAACCCTCCTCATGGATTTGATTCTTCCCTACCACCCCTGAAATTCCTTCCAGGTCAACAGAAATGAGTATACGCAAAACAATCACTCCTATTCAATATAATCGAACTCCATGGGCCCAATAATGACAGTGTCTCCCTCTTTTATGCCTTTTTCCTGTAATGCTTCATACAAACCTTTATGCTTTAGCCAGCCCAAGAGCTCCTGCACAGATTCTTCACTGGAGAAGTCTGTCCTCTCTATTCTCTTCTGCGCCTGACCTCCCTGAACTGTAAATCTATCATTCTCCCTCACTATGTTATATGGTGGCTCTTCTCGCATCACAGCTTTTTTAACAGCAGGACGTTTTATTTCCGGCACAGGAGCCTCCTGCAGCAGGACATGCACCTTATCCAGCAGTATATCCAAACCCTCCCCTGTAGCTGCTGAAATCACACAAAAATCCTGAGTTCTCTTATGCAATTCTTCCTCTATTGCCGGGAGATTCTCCCGGGTTTCAACAAGGTCAGCTTTATTGATTACCAGCAGTCGGGGGCGTTTAATTAATCCTTCACTGTAATTACCCAGCTCTTTTTCCAGGATGTTCATTGCCTCCATGGGATCATGGCCAGCCAGGCCAGACCCGTCAATTA
>PUNT01000178.1 GCA_003551905.1 Halanaerobiales bacterium | reverse complement strand
GTATTCCCAACCCATCATAGAATACTTCTCCTGATGTCAATTCTAAAAGCTTTTGTTCAGGTATAAGGAGCCAATCAAAATCTGAATATGGTATAGAAATATCTCCAACATAGAACTTATGCAAGCGCTCAAAAGTTGATATTGTTATCAGGGGGAAGCCATCTTCTTCTGCTGGTTTTGGGAGACCATCCTCCTTGTCTATTTTAAACCTGGCCGGGTAACCCTGGTATTTGAATGGTAGGTTCTTAAGAAATACTTCCCTGAGATTTTCTCCATCTTGAACATAATCATCATTGGACAGAAATATTTTAGGTTTTGGCCCCCATCCATAGAATCTAGAAAATTCATCATCATTTCCCAACACCTCTGAACCCCAACCAATTAAAGCAGCTGAATGGTTTTTTGCTAATGATGGAAAATATTTTTTCATCAGATGTAATACGCAATCAAAATAATAATTTCTTGTCAATTCTAAGCACTTCATACTATCACCCTTCTGGCATCAAGCCTGTCTATGGAGGTGATAAAACTTTCTAACTTTATTGCTCAACGATTTTTCTATTCCTTCAATTTATTTGCTGAAATTCTACTCAAGTACAGCATGTACCCATTAATAGCGAACAGGGAAAATCTTAGTTATTTAGCAGATTGAATTCAATGATATGGCCATTCCTGGACTAATTAGATTTTACATCATCTGCCCAGTATTTACTACTGCTTCTTCTACACAGACAATATTTTCAGGATATTTTCTTTCTATCACACAGGCAAAGCTGGCCGGATGATTTTAGTGGGATAATTTGCCTGCTGGAAGATTTTCTACTGCTAGGTGAAATGGCAATAAAAAAGGTGGCATAAAGCCACAAAACCAGGAAAAAGATAGATATACACCTATAATTATTGCTACTTGCGTTAACTTCTGTTCACAGGACCTAATTAGTTCTAGTCGGTTACGGTCAAGAAAATATAGCAAATAAGCATGGTATCATTGCTGGTACTTATCATCATATCATCTCATAGCTTTTTTAAATTCTTCAGTCAGGGCTGGCAAGATTTGCAGAGCATCACCAACCAGACCGAAGGTAGCAATCTTGAATATTGGTGCATCCGGGTTTTTATTAATAGCAATAATGATATCTGAAGATTGCATGCCGGCCAGGTGTTGCACAGCTCCGTGGATGCCACAGGCAAAATAAACCTTGGGGCCAACAGTCTTGCCGGTCTGGCCAACCTGATGAGGATAGGGAATCCATCCGGCATCTACCACAGCCCGGGAAGCACCAACTGCTCCCCCTAGAACATCAGCCAGATCTTCTACTAGTTTAAAATTTTCTGGATCACCCAGGCCACGACCTCCTGATACAATAATATTGGCTTCCTGTAGATTAACATCTGGGCCCTCCTGCTGGGCAACAACCTCCAGGACCCTGGCACGGATATCAAAGGTAGTCTTGGTGAGATCCACTTCAATTACCTGCCCCTCTCTGGTTTCATCTTTTTCCAGGGGACGGAATACACCTTGCCGCACCGTGGCCATCTGAGGGCGATGCTCAGGACAAAGAATGGTCGCCATCAAGTTGCCACCAAAGGCCGGGCGGGTTTGCTGCAAATTATTTGTTTCCGGATCAATGGCTAATCCGGTACAATCTGCAGTCAACCCTGTTTTCAATCTTGCTGCTACCCGGGGCGCTAAGGAGCGCCCCATGGCAGTTGCACCCATTAATACTACATTAGGACGCTGGGCATGGAATAGATCATAAAGTACCTGTGTATAAGCATCTTCCAGAAAGTGTTGCAATTCTGGATGTTCTGCCAGGAAAACCTTATCTGCCCCGTGAGCTATGAGTTCACTGGGTACTTTTTCCACATTGTTGCCTAAAACTACTGCAACCAGCTCTTCTTCCAGGTTTTCAGCTAATTTTCTCCCTTCTCCCAGAAGTTCAAGGCTCACTTCTGCCAGATTCCCTCCTCGCTGCTCGGCAAAAACCCAAACTCCCTGGTAAGAAGACAGGTCAACTCCTTTCTGTTCTTCTTTATGCAATAAAATAGCTTCAAATTCACAGCTTGAGACACATGCGCCACAAAGGTTACAGGTATCATCTATTACTGCTTTACCGTCAATAACTTCTATTGATCCAAAAGGACAGGCTGAGACGCATAATTCACAGCCAGTACATTTATCCCTTAATATTTCAATTCCCACCATAACAGCCCCCTTTAGGCATGAAGTAAACGGCCACTATTTATTTTGATACTATATTTTTTTCCAGAAGGCGTTGAACAAGGGTCTGCACCTGTTCTGTTACTTCCCCGGTAAAGATTTCACCCTGCACTCGGGGGTCGGGTATAAAGGTCTTCCAAACCTGTGTGGGGGAACCATCAAGACCAATACTCGACTGGTCCACATCCAGATCCTCAGGACCCCAAACAGGAATCTCAGCTTTCTTCGCCCTCATCATCCCTTTAAGGGAAGGCATACGTGGTTCATTAATCTCTTTGACCACGGTAAAGAGGGCTGGCAAGCTGAGTTCTAAGAGTTCATAACCATCATCGGTCATTCTCTCTGCGGTGATTTTTTCGTTTGCAACATCATTGATCTTCCGAACATAGGTTAGATGCGGCCAATCCAAATTTTCTGCCATTTCTGGCCCAACCTGTGCTGTGTCCCCATCTATGGCCTGCTTGCCACAAAGAACTAGATCCACCTGGCCAATCTTTTCTACAGCTTTGGCCAGAGTATAAGCAGTAGCAAGAGTATCAGAACCAGCAAAGGCACGGTCACTGACAAGAATAGCATCATCAACACCCATACCCATGGTTTCTTTGAGCTGTTCAGTAGCAGAAGGGGGCCCCATACAAATTACTGTAACACTGCCTCCAAACCTTTCCCGCAGGCGTAATCCTTCCTCAACAGCATATACATCGAAGGGATTGATTACATTGGGGATCCCTTCCCTGATTAATGTGTTGTTTTCAGGGTTTATCTTAACCTCTGTAGTTCCTGGTACCTGTTTGATACAAACTATTATCTTCACCTATCCCCCTCCCCTTCCCTTTTAGCTTTTCTATGTAATACCATAATATCTATTTTCCCCTGGCATACTCCTTGATTAATTCCAGGGCAACCACATTTCTTTGAATCTGGTTGGTGCCTTCATATATTTGCGTAATCTTGGCATCACGCATCATTTTCTCCACAGGATACTCTTTCATATAACCATAACCACCAAAAACCTGGACCGCATCTGTGGTAATCTTCATGGCCACATCCGAGGCAAATACTTTAACCATGGCTGATTCTTTGGAGAAATCCTTGCTATTGTTATCTATCATTCGCGATGTAGC
>PUNT01000006.1 GCA_003551905.1 Halanaerobiales bacterium | reverse complement strand
CTGCACGAAAAACCGGCATATAAAAATGATATAGTGGATATGGTTGCAGTTGAGGGAGATAAGCTGGTAGGATTTTTAACCCTGGAGATAGACTCGGAAATAATGAAAGATGACTCAAGTTTTGCCTTTGCCTGGGAGTTTGGAGTACACAGAGAATTCCGGGGCAGGGGAATTGGCAGAAAACTGATAGATATGGCACACAAAGAACTAAAAGAAGAACATGGTATTCAGAGGAGCATATGGTTCAGCCAGGATGAAAAAGCCCAGAAGTTTTATGAACATATGGGTATGCAGGAAATTGAAAGACACTGGCAGTTCAGCTTTTATCCAACAGAAGAACAAAAGAAAGCACTCAAACAGGATGGTATAGATTGTTGGGATATAAGGGGATCCTGCTCAGAAGAAAATTTTTCCCTGGTTAAAGAAAAATATAAATTAGTTGAAGATAATCCAGCATTGAAACCACGCTTATGCAAGGGCTATGAACTAATATTCGATTAAATCTAAAAAAAGCGGTTTTTTCCCTTTGTAAGTTATTATTATCTATAAAAAAAGCCATTATAATAGATGAGGAGAGGGAAATTTTTATCAGAACAGCCGGGAGAGCAGGAAAAACCAGGTTAACAAGAAATTTTTTTTGAAAAATCACTACAAAAGCGCCTTTGTTAGCAGGAAATTCATGGATTTCTAAAGAAATAATAACTGAGAAACAAAAAAGGAGGGAACTTTGTGAACAAAGCAGATCTTATTGACAAGGTAGCAGAAAAGTCAGGTTTGGCAAAGAAGGACGTTCGGGCTGTTGTTGATGGTGTTTTCAATAATATTGCTGAGTTCTTAGCATCAGAAGCAAAGAAGAAGCAAGACAAGAGGAAAAAGGTGCAGATTATCGGGTTTGGAACTTTTTTTGCCAGGGACAGGGCACCTAGAAAAGGTGTAAATCCCCAAACCGGTGCAGAAATTACCATACCCAAGAAAGTTGTTCCCGGTTTCAAGCCAGGAAAGAATTTGAAAGAAAGAGTAGAAGGGTAATAAATTTGGAGAGGTACCCACTTTTAGTTGTATGCCTCTTCTTCTGACATTTTTCAGGGGGAAAGGATGGGCCGGGGCTAATATAAGCCTTTATTGTTTAATTTTTGCTTTGCTTAAATGCAGGAGGTTTTTACCTCCTGCATTTCATTTGCAGAAAAATTCAACAGCCTAGAAAGTTTGCATGTGAAATTCATTTCAGTCAATAAAATCCCTGGATTTGTTTTAAAGACAGTTAGATTTTTCCGATAAAGAATATAGGATGGACCTATCTTAAAACTGGCGAGGTGTTCTGGTTGAAAAAAATAGCAGATGAATTCCCAAAAGAAAAAATATCCTTTACTATGGAAGCAGAAAGGGACTACAGCTTTTCAGTTGAAGATCCCCACGATATTATTTGCATTCACAATCCGGATGGAAGTTATAGCCGGGTTTCTTCCAATGTCAAAGAAATTCTGGGGTATGAACCGGAAGAAATGGTAGGAAGATTCCCCTATGAATTCTTTCACCCGGAAGACCGGCAACAGATTATTGAAATTGCCCAGGGTAATGTCAGTGAAGGCCGGTTAAAGGGAAAAGATGGGGATTACCGCTGGTTTGAATTAACTGCCCAACCTGTTTTCAACCAGGAGGGACAGCATTATTTGACAAAGTCCATGAGCCGAGATATTCAGGAAAGAAAAGCTACAGAGGATAGACTGCGAGAGCGGGAAAATACTTTAAAAAAAGTACTATCCCTTATTCCGGATTTAATTGTGAAATTAAATAGAGATGGGGAATTTATAGATGTCCTGGCCAGTGAAGGCTGGGAACAGGGACAGACAGAAGTTGAAGAGATATTACCAGCAGAAATGGTCAAGGAAATTCCCTCCCTGTTAAGTGTTGCTCTGGAAAAAAAAGAGATTCAAACCTATGAGTATTGCTTTGACCTCAAAGGAGAATCATTTGCATTCGAGATACGGATTATTGCAGAAGATAAAGCAGAAGGTATAGCTATTATAAGGGATATTTCGGGAAAAAAACAAGCAGAAGAAGAAATAAAATACTTGAGTTTTCATGACAGTCTCACCAATCTATACAACCGGGCTTACTTTGAAGAAGAATTAAAACGGTTAGACACCAAAAGACAACTTCCGTTATGTGTTATCATTGGAGATGTCAATGGTTTGAAACTTGTAAATGATTCTCTCGGTCATGAAATGGGCGATAAATTAATAATAAAGGCAGCAGAAATATTGAAGAGAACATGCCGAACAGAAGATATAATCTGTAGATGGGGGGGAGATGAATTTGCCATTTTACTCCCTCAAACCGAGGAGAAGATAGCCAGAGACATCTGCAGACGCATAAAAAAAGCCTGTGAAGCAGAGAGTAAAAATTATTCTGTTCCAATAAGTATAGCTCTGGGAGAAGGGGTAAAAAATGACACTAGCAAGAGTTTAAAAGCGGTTCTAAGGGAAGCAGAGGAAAAGATGTACCGTTATAAATTGCTGGAAAAGTCCAGTTTTCGCAGATCAATCCTCAAGTTTTTGGAAAACATTCTCTATGAAAAAACAAACGAAACGAGAAAACATGTTCAACGCATGGAAGAAATTGGCCTCAAATTGGGGCAAAAGTTAGGTTTATCGGAAAACCAGCTTGATGAACTTAAAATCCTGGCTACCCTGCACGACATTGGCAAAATCTCCATTCCAGAAGAGATAATCAAAAAACCAGGACCACTTAGTAATAAAGAGTGGCAATTGATGAAAAAGCATCCGGAAGCAGGTTGTCGAATTGCTGAGTCTCTGCACGAACTGCATCCAATAGCTTCTGGCATACTGTGCCATCACGAGAGATGGGATGGTAGTGGTTATCCTCAAGGACTGGAGAAGGAAAAAATACCTCTACTGGCCAGGATCATAGCAGTGGTAGATGCATATGATGTTATGGCTTGCGGCAGACCGTATAAAAAACCCATGGAGAAGGAAAAGATAATAAGAGAATTAAAGAATTGCGCAGGAAAGCAGTTTGATCCTTACCTGGTGAAAAGACTGATTGAGATGTTAAAGAGAGATGAGATAGACCCGGTTAACTTGTGAAAATTCATTTCTTTTTCCCCCTTACTCACTATCAAAGCCCACCTCTGGCAAATACGGTGGGCATTTTTTTTGGGCAGGAAAAATTCATTACCTGCATAAGTTAATTTATATAGAGTTCTTTATTTGGCTTCTTCAGGGAACAGTTTATCTCCAGCCATCTCGTTTTCATTAACTGTCCCCCTGAGGAGGGAGTCATCTTCAAGCACGCTGTAGAGGTCATAGATCCCATGCCTGAATGTCCTGCAGGCAGGGG
>PUNT01000012.1 GCA_003551905.1 Halanaerobiales bacterium | reverse complement strand
ATGGAGAGGATCAGGGCTGGTTATTGCGTTACAGTTAATCCTTTTAACCCCCGGCAGGTCTATAAGGTTTCCCTGCAGCCGGAAGACGTTGATGTTATTGTTTTCTGGACCAAGAATCCTGAGCCTTTGTTAGAACACCTTCATGAGTTGCAGGAAAGAGGCTACTGCTACCTTTTCCAGTACACACTCAACCATTACCCACAAGAAATTGAGCCCAACCTTTCCTCCTGGCAGGAAAGGGTTAAGTCTTTTTTATATTTATCAGATAAATTAGGTTCGAAAAAGGTTATATGGCGTTATGATCCTATACTCTTTTATCAGAATATGGGTTCTGAATATCACCTGCAGGCTTTTTCCCGACTGTCTTCCCTCCTAAGAGGCAAGACAGAGCGAGTCATGATAAGTTTTTACAATGATTACAGGGCAGCCACCCGCAGGCTAAAAAAGGCTGGCTTGCAACCGGACATTGAACCGGAAAAGAAGCCAGGCTGGCTGGATTTCCTGAAGGAATTGTCAGAAATTGCTGGTGAAAATGATCTGCAGATTTTCAGCTGTGCTGAGAAACGAGATCTTAGTCCAGCCGGCATCAAGGAGGGCAGGTGCATTGATTCTGAATACCTGGCTGATGCATTTCAGATAGAGGTCAAGGCCATTAAGGATAAAAATCAGCGGAGAGAGTGCGGTTGTGTGGTTAGCAAGGACATAGGTGCCTATGGCACCTGTGCCCATCATTGCATCTACTGTTATGGGTGGAGGAGCAAAAAAGAGGTCAGCAACAATATGGAAAGACATCATATAGATGGTTTATCCCTGACAGAATATCAAAGATAAAGATGAGGAGGTAATGGTATGACCAGGAAGTTTAAGATTGAAGAATTGATTTCCCTGCCGTCCCTCTACTTCCCCCGCCTCTCCTGGGGAAAGGATAAGTTTGCTTTTTACTGGGACAGGACAGGGCGAATTGAGCTCTACATCAAGAATCTTGACCAGGGGGAACCGATACAACTGAGCCAGGGAGAGGTTCCCCGGTCATTGCGAGCTGGTTTTGTCTGGACTCGCGATAACCGATCAATAATTTTCCCCAAGGATACTGATGGTGATGAACAACATGACCTGTACAGGATTTCGGTTCCAGATGGACAGGTGAGCAATCTCTTCACCGGCCAAGGTCAGAATTACCCGGTAGAAGTTGACCCAAAAGGAGAGTTTTTAAGTTTTCTATCCAATAGAGATGGCCAGATGAACCTCTATATTTTGGATCTTGAATCTGGAGAAACTCAACGACTTACAGATTTTAATAACCCGGTTTTCGGGGGTTTTTGGGATGATGTGGGGGACTTTTTATATTTTAGTACCAATGAAACTAAAGACCTGCGTAATTCTGATATCTACAGGATAAAGAGGGATGAAGGGCCAGGAGAAAAGATATATTCTAGTGGTACTGGTAATTCGGATAGCTGTGTTATGCTGTCATCATGTGGTAATTATCTGGCTTTGAACAGCAATAGTTCCGGCTATACACAGCCCGGTATTATGGATTTAAAAACCGGCAATGTAAAGATGCTGGGGAGTGGGGATAGGGATGAATATGTCAGTTCTTTCTCACCAGATAGCCGGAAAATTCTCACCAGCCTCAACCGGGATGCCCGAACTTTCCTCATGGAATATTCTCTGGAAACCGGAGTGGGAAGCAAGCTGCCGCTGCCGGAAGGCCTGGTATATCTAGCTGATTACATTTCACCCGGGAGAATCATTTACATGCATCAGGATACCCGGCATCGGAGCAGTATTATGGCCATGGATCTTGAAGGTGAGGAGAGTGCCTTTCTCCTGGAGGCCCAATATGGCAAATTTTCTCCCCAGGAATTTAGTGAGGGAGAATATATCTCTTATGAGTCCCGGGATGGTTTGACCATTCATGGTATACTCTACCGGCCAGCCGGCGAAGGCCCCCATCCTGCTGTGGTTTTAGTTCATGGGGGGCCCACCAGTCAGGATTTTCTGTCCTTCGATCCTTTTACCCAGTTTCTGGTTAACCGGGGTTTTGCTGTTCTCAAACCCAATTATCGGGGGTCCACAGGTTATGGCAAAGAATTTCAGGAGATGAATATTGGTGATATTGGAGGAGGGGATGGAGAAGATGTGGCAGCTGGAGCATCCTTCCTGGCTGCACAACCGGAGATTGATGGTGAAAAAATTATATGTGCTGGTGGGTCCTATGGAGGATTCATGACTTTCTGGCAATTGTTCAGGTACCCCCATCTCTGGGCAGGCGGTGTTGCCTGGGTAGGTGTTACTGACTGGGAAGCCATGTACCATGAATCAATGGAACATTTTAAATACTATCTGCAGCATCTTTTTGGATCCCTGGAGGAAAAAGCTGAGCTTTACCGGGAGAGATCCCCTGCCAGGTATGCAGAGAATCTGAGAGGGTCCCTGCTGATTATTCACGGTGTTAATGACCCCCGGGTCCCTATCAGCCAGGCTCGTTTGCTCCGAAACCGCCTCCAGGACCATGGATTTGAGGAGGGTAAGGATTTTGAGTATCACGAACTGACCGAGGAAGGGCACGGCTCCACTGATATCCAGCAGAAGATAAGAATTTTCAACCTGATGATACCTTTTTTGGAGCAATTTCTGTCTGAGGAAAAAAAATAATCCCGCTTTTAAAGCGGGATTAAGAAAACAGGTTACCAAAATATGCCGTAAAGCCCCTGGACTTCATCCATGGGGATATAAGGCATAGCGACTAAAGGATTCGATAGCCGAAGTTCGCTTATTATTTTTAGCAAAAAACACCTTCCCCGAACACCCGTTTTCATGGTATAATATTCCATGGAGGGAGGTGAAGCTATTGTTTGCAACACAGAAAAACCGTATTAAAGGACTAACCAAAGAAGAGTACGCTGTGCTGAAAAGTCTAAGTCACTACGCAAAAAACGTATATAATGTGGCTCTATATAATATCCGACAACATTATTTTGCAACCAATGAGCTTTTAAGTTATCCCAAGAACTGCAAACTGTGTAAAACCAATAAAAACTTTAGAATGCTGCAAGCTGGAGTATCTCAGCAGATAATTCAAGTCGCTACCCAATCATTCAAAAGTTTTCTTTCCCTAAAGAGGCTGGCCGAGCAAGGTCAGTATCCAAGAGAAAAAGTCCATATCCCACGCTACAAGAAAAAAGACGGTTTCTTTAACAAGGTAAGGCAAGAAGTCCGCTTGTAAACTTTGTTTGCTGGCGGATGAATTGCTTTGATTTTTTCTTTAGGTTGTATATAATAATGTTGGTGATAAAAAATGGTGCAAGTAGCTTCTAAAACAGGGTATAATTTTGATAAATCTCAACATGCTGTTTATTCACTGCAATATCATT
>PUNT01000144.1 GCA_003551905.1 Halanaerobiales bacterium | reverse complement strand
CTTTGATGAATTTTTCGGAGAAAACGTGCAGCTATCTCAGAATGTAAAAGTTGATGATACTCCGACTCTTCTCAATACGTACATCGAGAACGTAGATACTGATTTGGATAAATCAAAGCTTAAAAATCTCATGCATAACGTCTATGCTGAAGCTTTGAACATGGAAACTCTATGATTATTTTTGAAAAAGTAAAGTATAAAAATTTCCTATCGTCCGGAAACAACTTCATCGAGGTTGATTTGAACTCTGCTTCCACGACTTTGATAGGGGGATCAAATGGAGCAGGCAAAACAACGATGATCGAAGCTATCTCCTTTAGTCTGTTCGGCAAACCTTATCGAAACATCTCTAAGCCGCAGCTAGTCAACACAGTGAACAACAAAGACACTGTTGTCGAGCTTGAATTTCGAATCGGAAAAAATCACTATAGAGTAAAAAGAGGCATCAAGCCTAATCTATTTGAAATTTATCAGAACAACAAGATGATTAGCCAATCATCTAACGTGAGAGACTATCAAAAACATCTTGAGTCAAATATTCTAAAACTAAATCATAAGTCTTTTCATCAAATTGTTGTTCTCGGTTCCTCTTCCTTTGTTCCTTTTATGGAATTGCCTAAAGCTGCTCGTAGAGAAGTGATCGAAGATCTACTGGATATTCAGATCTTTTCTAAGATGAATATTGTAGTCAAAGAAAAAATCTCTAACTTAAAGCAGAAAATCAAAGACATTGAAGCATCTCTAGAGATTATCAGAGAAAAGAATAAGCTACAAAAAAAGTTCATTGTCGATCTCACAGAGATGAATAATGAATATATCGAGCAAAGAAAGACAATGATTGAAAAAAACACTGAAGAGATTCTAATGCTTCAGAGCGAAAATGATTCAAATCAAGAATGGATAAGCAAGAAATCTAAATCCGTCTATCAAGACATTGAGGAGTATACTAATAAGAGAAATGATGCGGATAGCAACAGGAAATCATTATTAAGTAGAATTAAATCTGTGGTTAAGAATGCAAAATTCTATGATGTCAATGATTTCTGTCCTACTTGTACTCAGCCTATTGCTGAAGAAGTGAAGAAAGAAAAAATTGGTCAACTAAAAACAGAAGCGACTGAAGTGCAGTCCGAGTTAAAAAAGACAGAAAATAATCTGAAAGATTTCGATGGCATGCTATCTCAACTCAAGGAGCTTTCGGAAGAAACTCGTTTCAGAAATCAAAAAATTTCTGCAAACAATGCATCGATCAAACAATTGAACAAACAAAATGTTTCAATAGAAAATGAAATAAATGATATCACATCTGTGAGATCTGATATTGATCGCGCTCATGAAGAAATGGCTGATCTAAATGAGCAGTATAATCAGACTCTGACTATGAAAGATGAGACAATCGAAAGCCTGAACTACTCAGAAGCAATGTCCGAGATGCTAAAGGATAAGGGTATCAAGACAAAAATCATATCTGAGTATATCCCCGTGATGAATAGTATGGTAAATAAGTATCTCCAGATGCTAGATTTCTTTGTGTCTTTTCATCTTGATGAAAACTTTGAGGAAAAAATCAAGTCTAGACATAGAGATGAATTCTCATACGGTTCATTCTCTGAAGGAGAAAAACAGAGAATTAACCTTGCACTGATGATGACTTGGAGACAGATCGCAAAGCTGAAGAACTCTGCCGCAACCAATCTACTGATAATGGATGAAGTAATGGACTCTTCTATCGACATAGAAGGAATTGATGGACTACAAGAAATTCTATCGGTAATGAAAGAGGATAGTAATATTTTCATCATTTCTCATAGGAATGAGTTGAAAGATAAGTCAATCTTTGATTCTACAATCACATTTAAAAAAGACCAAAACTTTTCTTGTATTGAAAGATCCTATCACACAGGAGGACTAGAAAGTACTTGACATTGCCGAAATAATGGCTTATGATAGATTTGTAACTTTATTATACGAGGAAATTACCGTATGAACTGTATGAAATTTTCACCTGAAATGATAGAAGTTCTGAAGAATTTTGCAAACATCAACTCAAATATTGTCTTCGAAGTAGACTCTGCTGTTACGACTATCTCAGAAGCAAAGAATATTCTTGCTATTGGACCTAAGCCGGATTTCAATTTCACACAAGATTTTGGAATCTATGATCTCCAAGAATTTTTATCAGCAATCTCTATGTTTTCTGAGCCTACGTTTGAGATCGACGATGACTATAACTACATGCTCATCAAAGAGGGCAAGCAATCAATCAAGTACTTTTTCTCTAGCCCAGAATTCTTGACACATCCGACGAAAGATATTAAGATGCCAAGCTCAGAGGTAAAATTTACTCTCGGTGAGAGAGATATCTCAAAGCTAAAACAGGCTGCTTCCACTCTTAGTGCAGATGATTTGGTTTTTGAAACAGGAGGAATCGTTTATGTGACAGACACCAAAGATAAAACATCTAACTCGTTTAAGATTGAGTTACCGAATTTTCAAGTTAAGGATGATGTGAGCTTCAAGTTTGTAATGAGTGTGAGTGATTTGAAGATCTTGCCGGATGACTATGAAGTGGAAATTTCATCCAAGTTCATTTCACGATTTGTCGGAAAAACTAACAACGTTGAATATTTCATTGGTCTAGACAACAAAGCATCTAATTACGGAGATTAAACCAAATGACTGAAGAAACAACCCCTGAAGTCAAGCTAAGTCTTAATGATCTTGCAATGGCTGTAAAGATTATTGATCTATGCTCTGAACGTGGATCATTTAAGGGTGACGAGCTATCTGTAGTCGGCCAAGTGCGTGGAAATCTTGCTCAATTTGTGAAGGCTAATACTCCTGAAGAGGCAACTGAAGAGGAAGTGACTGAAGATGACAACTCTACCGAGTAATGAAAAGGATCGAAAGAAAGTGCGCTCTTCTATGGAAGAGATCTCTAACTCTTTGACTAGGATTGAAGCAGAGCGCGATTTTATCAATGATGTTCTAGATAGAATGCAGGAAGAATTTGAATTGCCCAAGAAAGAAATGAGAAAGGTTTCTAAGATTTTTCACAAACGCAACATCGACGAAGTAGTAAACGAAGCCGAGACTGTAGAAGAGATCTACAATCAGCTAATGGTCTAGTATATAAAATTGAGGCTTAAAATAGATGAGTGATGATTTTCTTTTTGTAGAAAAATATAGACCAAAAACAATTAATGAGTGTGTTTTACCAAAGCAATTAAAGAAGACTTTTACCAACATTGTCAACGGTGGTGAAATTCCGAATATGCTCTTTTCGGGTTCTGCCGGTGTTGGTAAAACGACAGTTGCTAAGGCAATCTGCAATGAGTTGAATGTTGACTACATTATGATCAACGGATCTGAGGAAGGCAACATAGACACCTT
>PUNT01000193.1 GCA_003551905.1 Halanaerobiales bacterium | reverse complement strand
GCCGGCGCGTTGAGCCACTTCGCTACAGCTCCGCTTCTTAAAGATGGTTGGCGAAACAGGACTTGAACCTGTGACCCCCTGCTTGTAAGGCAGGTGCTCTCCCAACTGAGCTATCCGCCCATATGGCACCCCCAAGGGGATTTGAACCCCTGCCGCCGGCGTGAAAGGCCAGTGTCCTAGTCCACTAGACGATGGGGGCAGATGGCGGAGAGAGAGGGATTCGAACCCTCGCTAGGGGTAACCCCCTACTACAGGTTTAGCAAACCCGCCCCTTCAGCCAACTTGGGTATCTCTCCGCCTGATTTAAAGAAAAATTGGTTGCGGGAGTCGGATTCGAACCGACGACCTTCAGGTTATGAGCCTGACGAGCTACCTGACTGCTCCATCCCGCGGTATGGTGAGCCATCCAGGATTCGAACCTGGGACACCCTGATTAAAAGTCAGGTGCTCTGCCAACTGAGCTAATGGCCCACATGGCTGGGGTGGCAGGATTCGAACCTGCGCGTAAAGGATCCAAAGTCCTTTGCCTTACCGCTTGGCGACACCCCAATGTGGTGTGCGCTTCTTATTATACCTGCTCAAGTTTTTCTTGTCAACGATGAACTTCTGATTTTTTACCCCAGCTGACGTTCTCTAATATTATATGTTAAGCCGGGGCAAAAATCAAGTATCCGGAGAATCAGCTTTCCCCAGTATACATAAATTCTCTGGCTTTCCAGGAAAAAATACCGCCCTGTAGTCCCTATATGCACTCCCGGGCGGCATCAATTGACTGTAAATGGATTCAAGCTATTCTTTTTCCCTGTAGCTGTCATCTTCCTCAGTTTTCTGCTGCTGCCATATGTCAGTTTTTTTATCCGGCATTTCATCTGCTTTTTCTTCCTCTTCCCTTTCAGGCTCTTCTTCTGATGGTTCCTTTTCTATAATGGATTCCTCTTCTTTGGTAATAGGTTCCTCTTCTTCTACAGGCTCCTCAGGCTTAACTTTTTCAGTTTCCTCAAATTCTTCTATTTTTTGCGCATAAGTCCGCCGAACTTCTTCCTTCTCATATTCAGTTTTCTGTATTTCTTCCTCTTTTCCCTTAACCAGAAGGCATAACTCCTCCAGAGCAGGTAGCTGCAAGGCCCCATCCTGCCAGTATTTATACGCTTCTTCACCCAGCTTTTTTATCCCTTCATCTCGCTCATTGCGTAGCGTCCGAAGACGTTGGTTTAACTGGGTGATCTGGAGTGCCTCTTCAGTTCTAACCTTGGACTTACTAAAGAATCTCCTGGCGGTCCTTTTTACGCTTTCCCAATTAGCCACAAGAATCCCCTCCCTTCTTTGCATTAATGAATATTTCGACAAAACCATTAATTTGTCCTCTAATTAATCATATAACCGGGTGATTCTTATCCCTCGATAGTAATAGCGTATTATATCCTGGGGTGTATTTCCCCGCCGGGCCATGGCCAAAGCCCCCCACTGGCTGAGCCCGACCCCGTGACCAAAACCGGTTCCGGTAAAGATAAACCCTTCATCCTGCCTGGCTATTTCTGCAAACATGGTGGATTTCAATTCTTCAGAACCTATTTCATTGCGGAAGTTAGGAGCTGAAACTACCGTACTACCTGCACTCCCCTCTATTCTGAGCTGTTCCGGCCGCCCGCATACATTGATATTCACTGGCACTATTCTCTCCACGGTGCCTACAGCATCTCCGGAAACGCTTTTGACAGCCTCCATTATTTCTTCCTGGGTAAAACTAACCTGCCAGTTATTCACATTATCAGGGGCAATGAAGTCAGGAGACGAAACACTCTGAACATATGGTGGCTCATCGTCCTGATAGTCCAGTCCCACCTGAGCGCTGGTAGTTCTCCCTCCAGCATGCGAATGAAACCAGGCAGAAATATATTCTCCATTATATGATACCACCTGCCCCCTGGTTCTGGCAACAGCATCCCTGATAACAGGGGTGACCTGCTCTGGTTTGAAAGCCTGGGCTTCAGCAAAATCACCACTTATGGTATCCGTATCATTCTCTTCCAGATAGGCCAGAGCAAAGGTTCTGGCTATTATTGCCTGGGCGGCATAAGCATTGGGATGCCAGTCCGGCTTCATTTCCCCGGCTACAACGCCAGCTACATACTCTTCAAGTAACATGCTTTCCTCTCCACCATCTGGCAGATCAACAATGATTCTTGGCTCCTCATCCAGGGGAAAAGAATCTGCCATGCCAGCAATACGCACAATATTGCATCCACTGAACAATAAGACTACCAGAAGTAAAAGGGCAGTTTTTTTCATGACCGCAGCAGGACCTCCTCAATCCTATCATGCCAATAAAATCAGCTCTTTATTCCCTGCTGCTAACAAAAAAGCCGGGGATTACCCGGCTCACCTTGGTGCTAATAAATTCATCAGGAAATTGACAAATCGTCGCCATAGTATGGATAAGAAACCAGCTCGGGGAGTGTCCTCCTTGACAACTATATCAATTTCCCCTAAAAACATCTCCTTTTGATAGGCACGAATTGTGCCAACAACCTGTCCTGCCTTTAAAGGTGCTTCCAGTTCCTCATCAATTTCAATCTCTTTTGTAACCGGCTCTCCCCCCCTGCGAATATAGGGAGCCAGGGTGGTTCCGGCGAAAACCTCTACTTCAGGATGACGAGCTGTTGGAATTTCCAGTTTCCTAACCTTCTCTCCTTCTTTTACCACCATCTCCCTGATATATGCCCGGAAGGCAAAATCAAGGAATTGTCTTGTTGCCTCCATGCGTTCATCTTCTGACTCCATCTTCATGATTACTGCAATAAAGCGACGATCATCTCGTTCAGCAGTTGCAGCAATACAGTAACCGGCTGTGGTGGTATGGCCGGTTTTAATGCCATCCACTCCGGGGTAGAAACGCACCAGTCTATTGAAATTAACCAGCATGGCCTGCCGACCCGGAAGGTCCAGGTAATCTAACCATATTTTGGTCTTTTCCAGAAGCTCAGGGTGTTGAATAAATTCCAGGCTCATAAGACCGATGTCATAAGCTGTGGTGTGATGCTCTCCGTGCTCAGGAGGTAAACCGGTAGAATTGGAGAAAACTGTGTTTTCCATGCCCAGTTCCTGGGCCCGGCGATTCATCAGTCTGACAAAGGCATCCTCAGACCCTGCCACATGCTCTGCCAGGGCAACAGTAGCATCATTGCCTGAACTTATGGCAACAGCCAGCATAAGATCTCGCACGCTCACCTGTTCGCCAGCATGCAGATAAATCTGCGAGCCCCCCATGGACTGTGCATATCTGCTCACTGTAACCATATCGTCCATGGAGACTTCGCCTCTTTCAATGGCCTCCTGAACTAAAATCATGGACATTATCTTGGTAATGCTGGCCGGCTCCACAATCATGTGGGGATCCTTTTCATATAGGATCTGCCCGGTCTCACCACATAAAAGTAACGCTGATTCTCCTGGCAAATCAATATCCACAGCCAGAACCGGCTGAAACGGGACTATAACTAAAAAAACCAGCAGTAAAAAACCAGGAAAAAAACTTTTCACTCCTTCTCCTCCTTGCTATCTTCCCAAATTGAGTCCATTTCTGCCAGGGATGCTCTTTCAATATCACGTCCCTTTTTACTTAATTCACTTTCAATTCTTTTAAACCTTTTCCTGAATTTATTGTTGGTACTGCGTAAAGCCATTTCCCCATCAATACCCATTAACCTGGCAACATTCACTGCAGCAAATAGCAAATCACCAATTTCCTCAGACACTTTCCCAGGTTCATTTTCCAGCACTTCTTTTAATTCTGTCAGCTCCTCCTCCAGCTTGGCCAGAGCCCCTCGGTAATCTGGCCAATCAAAGCCCACTGCAGCTGCTCTTACCTGCAGTTCACTGGCTTCTAACAGGGCTGGCTGAGCTTTGGAAACTCCATCCAGGAGGCTCTTTCTCTCTTTCTTCTCTCTTCTCTTGATAGCCTCCCAGTTCTTAATTACTTCACCGGCCTGTTTAACAGAAAGTTCTCCAAAAACGTGGGGATGTCTCTTTATGAGTTTTTTCTTGATACTCCGGCATATGTGGGAAAAATCAAAACTTTTCTTCTCTCGGGCAATCTGCCCGTGAAACACGACCTGAAGCAGTAGATCTCCCAGTTCCTCCCGGAGTCGGGCTTCATCTTCACTTTCTATGGCTTCAATCACTTCATATGCTTCCTGGAGCAGATAGGGAGAAAGGCTTTCATGATCCTGCTCTCCATCCCATGGGCAGCCACGAGGGCTTCGCAACGTCTCCATTACCTCTAACAATTCCAGCAGCTCCTCACAAACCCTCTTTTCAAATTCTGGTTCCTTGTTTTCCCCTTCCAGCACTGTATCACCTCCTGCCCTTTCTCAGCCTGTTGTAAACTTCTGCCCACCTGTCTCCATGCCTGGGAATAGCCCTGATTTCGTCCTCAGTAACTCCTCCTGCAAACAGCAGCAAGAGGAAAAATATAAGAGCCCCACATACTACAGTGAGAAGAACTGCCAGAACATACATAAACCCCTCCACCACATCCGGGGGCACCTGCAATACTTGCTGCCATAAATGTAATATGGGATTTATGAGTAATCCCATGCCCAGTGCCGCGCCCATTGCAGGAAAAATAATGTTGAAAGAAAGGGTTGGTTTCAGCTTTCTGACCAGCACAAAAAGATTGAGTATGGCTGCCAGGGCAAATCCCATTGTTGTTCCCAGTGCAGCACCTCTGATTCCCCAGTAGGGCTGGGCAGTAAGAAAAAAGTTGATCACCCCATTGAGGGCCGCTCCCCAGAAGAGATTTACTGCTGGCCAACGGACCAGACCAGCTCCCTGTAATATACCGGAAGTCGTCTGCTGCACCCCCATGAAAAGAACTCCCCAGCTGACAATAACCAGTGGAACGGCTGCCTCAGGCAGATCGAATATAATTTTGGAAAGAGGTTCTGCCATCACAAAGAGTCCCACTGCTGCAGGAAGGCCAACTATGACTGAAACCCTCAGGGCAGTATTGATCCGGCCACTGAGTTCCTCCCTGTTACCCCTTTCATGAACATGGGCAATCGCCGGCACCAGACTGGCAGCCAGGGCCACAGTCAGTATGGTGGGGAAATTAACCAGTACCAGGGCTGAGGCCAGGGTACCATAGAGAGGTGTAGCTTCTGTTATGGACCACCCTGCCACCTGCAAACGAGACGGAATTATTACAGCATCAACCAGGCGCATTAAGGGAAATACCAGGGCACCGAAAGTAACAGGCAGGGCGACTCTGGCAATCTTAGGGCCCCTATCCCTGACTTCTTGCTGTCGGGGTATACCCAGCCCATGGGGAGCATGTCCACTTTTTCTAAAGAAATAAAGCATAACCCCAAGCCCTGCCACAGCCCCAGTTACTGCACCAAAAGTGGCCCCACCGGCAGCATACTCAACACCCATGGGCAGGAGCAGAATTACCAGAATCAGCATAGTGACCATTCTCACCGCCTGTTCTACAACCTGGGATACACCAGTGGGTCCCATCCTCTGAAAACCTTGAAAATAACCTCTATATGCAGCCATTATGGATACGAAGAAAATGGCCGGCGCAATGGCTAAAAGAGAAGGGAGGGCTCTAGGATCCCAACCTAAAATCCTGATCAAGCCTTTACTACCAAAAATCATGGCCAGGGTGAAGAAGAGACCTATCAACACACTCAAAAACCGGGCTGTCCTGAATATTCTAAGATGTTCATCCTCTTTGTCCGTGGCCTGACTGCGGGCAACAAGCTGGGCTAAGGCCACCGGGATGCCGGATCGAGAAACTGTGAGGAGTGTAACATAAACCGGATAGGCCAGTTCGAAAAGACCTATCCCTTCAGCCCCCATGAGGCGGGTCAGAATTACCCTGTAAATGGAACCGATGAATTTGCTTAAAAGACCGGCAATGGAAAGAATTGCTGCTCCTCGTAAAAATTTACCGGCTTTATCACCATTGCCCATTCAATTGCCTCCTATTGAATCCAGCTTACCAGCTTACTGCCAATCAAAGGAATTAATTCTATATCTGCAGGCTCAAATCCTCTAAAGAACAGCATGAAGAAAAAATAATAGAATCCTCCTGCAGCAATGGGTACAAGTGTACACAGGATCATTCCCAGGGGCTGCAGGAGAAGATTAGTTCCCATAACCAAAAACCCCATGGAAAAGCTGCCGGTCAGGGGCAGGATAAGCTGTTTTCTCGCATCCACTGATAATCCTATAATTCTACCTGTAGAGATAACATTCAATATGCCAGCCAGGGTGAAACCTGTAGCAGTAGCAAGTCCTGCTCCTATTATGCCCACCTGAGCGGTAAGAATATAGGTCAATATGCCGTTGACCACCGCCCCTATTACCAAATTCTGCACCGGAATGCTCACATAACCCATCCCTTGCAGAACACCAGAAAGAGCCAGCTGTAACCCAATAAACATTAGGGAAGGAGCCAGATAAGCCAGGATTTCTCCTGCCAGGGGATACCCAAACAGTAACTCACATATGTCCCTCCCCAGGACAATATAGCCTACAGCAGCTGGAATTGTAGTTTGCATTGTCAGGGTAATGGCCCGATTGGTTCTCCTCTGTATACGACTAATATCTCCCCGGGCCAGAGCCTGGGATACCTCCGGCACCAGGCTAATAGCTAATGCTGTTGTGAGGATTAATGGGAAAAAGAACAGTACCATGGCCATGCCGGAGAACTGGCCAAAGAGTGCAGTAGCTTCAGCAGAAGTATAACCCAGGGTCTGGAGTCGTCTGGGAATGATGGCTGAGTTGAGAAGACCAATTAGGGGAATTGCCAGAGCCCCCAGTCCCAGAGGCAGGGCATGGCTAAATATTTCTCTACAGGCAGCAGTCAAACTGATGGCTGCCTCTCTGGATCTCCACCATTTATGAGGCCAGTTCCGGAGAAAATAGGCCATGATACAGATTAGACCGGCAAACTCCCCACATACTGTAGCCAAAGCTGCACCAGCTGCCAAGCCCTGCACCGGTCCTTCCAGTATATAGTAAAGGAGTAGAAGCATGACCACAATTCGGGCAACCTGCTCAACCACCTGAGACAGGGCAGTTGGAATCATGGTGTTCATACCCTGGAAGTAGCCCCGGAAAAATGCTATAAGGGATACAAAAAAGAGGGCCGGCGCCACTGCCATGAGAGGAAACGCCACCCGGGGATCATTAAAAAACACCCGGGCTATTTTATCTGCTCCCAGATAAACAGCAAAAGCCAGGATAACACCCATAATCAAGAGGATCAAAAAAGCTGCCTGCAGTATTTTTTTCAGATCACCTGAAAGTCCCCTGCTCTCGGCCCGGGCAATGAGCCGGGACATGGCCAGGGGAATGCCGGGCATCATCAGAAATAAGGCCAGCGCATAAACATAGTAGGCCATATGAAAAAGGCCTACTCCTTCTGCTCCTATAAAACGGGGTAGAAGGATACGATAAATGGCTCCAACACCTCGGGAAATAAACCCAGCTAAAGCCAGCATCAGGGTGCCTCTAAGAAATGACCCCTTCACATTTCCTCGCCCCCCCTCTACCCCTATTTATATTTTTTATACTATGCTATTATAACTAACAAAAAAAAGCCCGAGGCCGTTTTTTCACGGGCCTTCTACTGCTCCATTTGACGGGCTAGAAATCCTGCAGCTGTGGTGACCAACTTCGTTTCAAGGTCCCCCATATTAACACCTGGTTTGGTAGATGTCAGGATAACAACTCCCAGAGGATCTCCTTCAGCAATTATGGGAGCAAGAACAGCGGAGGAAAACTTGCAGTCCCGGTCATCATCACCACACCCCTCACAAAAAGGATGAGTTTTGGGATCATTAATTACTACTGCTTTCCTTTCCTTCATCACCCTTTCTGCCACTGGACTGATGGGTTTTTCCAGATATTCTTTTTTAGGGGCACCAGCCACGGCAATGGCCACATCCCGATCCAGGACACAGGCAATGTGACCTGTAGATTCAGCTAGCACATCTACATATTCCTGGGCAAATTCACCCAGTTCTCCTATTGGAGAGTACTTCTTTAAAATGACTTCTCCTTCTCGATCTACGAATATTTCCAGAGGTTCTCCTTCTCTAATACGCATGGTTCTCCTTATTTCTTTGGGTATAACTACTCGACCTAGATCGTCGATGCGCCTGACAATGCCCGTAGCCTTCATTAACGTTCTGGTTAACAAATCTACTGAGCTAGCGATAGATTGTAACCAGAATTCACCTCCTTTAAAGATATTCCCTTCAGAGTTAGTATATGGTCTCTCACCATTCTTTATACCCTGTTTTCTGGGAGAATGGTCCTACCTTTAAAGGTATATTACCCAATTTTAAAAATTTCATGCAGAACTTCTAGTAACCTAGCAGATAAAAAAATGGCTCCTGCCAACTATCAGGAGCCACCATTATAATAAAATGTCAGCTACAGATTTACTAAAACATCTTCCAGAATATCCCGGGCTTCTTTTTCCTGCAAGCCATTCAGGTTGATAAATAGCTTGGGGTTCCGACTCCCTCTCACTCGAAGCCTGCGGTTGTACTTCTCTCCCAGGGCAACAACCTTATCCCCCAGGGAAGGGGTAGGAGTAAGGAGAATTTCGCCTTTTTGCCCTTTAAGTTTCAGTTCCTTGAGACCTTTTTCCTGGGCTAGAACCCTGAGCCTGGCAATCTGCAATAGGTTGAGAACCGGCCGGGGAGGATCACCAAAACGGTCCAGTATCTCTTCGTAAAGATCCTGCCGATCTTCCTCAGATTTGATCCGGGAAATTTTCTTATATATTTCTATTTTTTGCCTGGTATCAGGTATATAGTTTTCTGGGATATAAGCGTCCCAGTCAGTATCCACAACAATATCTTCGGTGCGAGTTTCTTTTTCCTGGCCGGTAAGCTCGTTAACTGTTTCCTCCAGAAGCTTGCAGTAGAGGGAAAATCCAACCGCTGCAATATGACCATGCTGTTCCGGGCCAAGTAAATTTCCTGCCCCCCTTATCTCCAGGTCCCGCATGGCCAGCTTAAAGCCAGAACCCAGGCTTGTAAATTCTTTTATGGCCTGCAGACGCTTTTCTGATGTTTCCGAAAGGGCTTTGTCCTGTTTGTAGAGAAGATAGGCATAGGCAACCCGGTTGGAGCGTCCTACCCTACCCCGGAGCTGGTACAGCTGGGCCAGCCCCATGTGATCTGCATTATTTACTATTATAGTATTGACATTGGTAATATCCATGCCGGTCTCAATTATGGTGGTACAGACCAGCACATCATACTCTCCTTGAAAGAAATTCAGCATCAGTTTTTCTAGCTGAGCTTCTGGCATCTGACCATGGGCAATGACTATACGAGCTTCAGGGACCAGTTCCTGTATTTCCCGGGCCCTTTCCCGGATGTCTTCAACCCTATTGTGAACAAAGTAAACCTGACCATCTCGAGCCATCTCTCTTCTTATGGCATCCCTGATTAAATCCCTGTTATATTCCCGGACATAGGTCCTGATAGGATATCTGTCCTGAGGAGGAGTTTCAATCAAACTCATATTCCGAACACCCACCATGGCCATGTGCAGAGTTCGGGGAATAGGTGTGGCTGTCAGGGTAAGAACATCTACATTGCTCTTTAATTCCTTCAGTCTTTCTTTATGAACAACACCAAAACGCTGTTCTTCATCAACAATGAGAAGGCCAAGGTCAAAAAAGGTAACATCCTGAGACAATAGACGGTGAGTACCTATTACAATATCCACATCGCCTCGCCTTACTTTTTTAATTATCTCCTTCTGCTGCCGGGGATTACGGAACCTGGAGAGCATTTCCAGGTTAATGGGGTAATCTTCAAACCGTTCCTTGAACGTATTGTAATGCTGTTGAGCTAAAATGGTTGTGGGAACCAGGAGTGCAACCTGCTTACCATCCATAACTGCCTTGAAAGAAGCCCTGATGGCAACCTCGGTTTTTCC
This sequence comes from Halanaerobiales bacterium, assembly GCA_003551905.1. Taxonomy (GTDB): domain Bacteria; phylum Bacillota; class Halanaerobiia; order B1SED10-174; family B1SED10-174; genus B1SED10-174. The sequence continues at coordinate 35,185 of PUNT01000193.1, read as the reverse complement.
ATAACCTACATCTCCGCACAGGAGCCGGTCCATGGGCTTACTATCCTCCATGTCATTTTTTATATCATGTATGGCCTTCTCCTGATCCGGCGTTTCCTCATAGGGAAAAGTACTCTCAAAATCTTTTTGCCAGACCATGTCCGGGGAAAAACTATAGCCTTCAACAGCCTGTCGGCGAGCATACAGTTTTAGCAATCCCACTGCCATCTCCTGTACTGATTCCTTAACCTTCTTTTTGACCCGGTTCCATTCTCCTCCCCCCAGGCGATACAGCCGGGGAGGCTGTTCTTCCACCCCAATATATTTCTGAATGAGGTGAACCTGATGGGTAGGAACATACAGGCGATCTTCACCGGCATATTTGATAACCAGGTAATCCTGATGAACACCCAGAACTTCTTCCGTCCTTATGCCCAGGTACCTGCCTATACCATGATTTTCGTGAACTACATAATCCCCGGGTTCCAGTTCATTTAGAGATGATATTTGCATGCCTTCCTGTAAATCCTGAACTTTCTTCTTGCGTATTTTTTGCTTACCCAAAATCTCTTTTTCGGTGTGGAGAACCAGGCCAGCAGTTCCCAGGAAAAAACCCTCGCTGATGGTGGAAATTATTAAATTAACCAGGCCTGCAGCAAACTTCCCCTGCCCCTGAGTATGAATGGTATACTCTATTCCCTTCTCGTGGAGATACTGGGCAATTTTCTCACACCTGGCCCTGGTATTCATGCTCACAACTACCCGGTACCCTTCTTCAATTTCCTGTTTTACCCGGCTGGCAAATTCATCCAGGCGACCATTGAAACTGGGAACTGCACCACAGGGTACCTCCACCTCCCTGCTTACAAAAAGATCCCATTCATCCGGGGGGGATTGACCCAAAAGCAGGACAGGACAGGAAATAAGATCTAAAAGAATATCATTAAGATCATGAAAACATCTTTGGTAACCAGGCAGTATGCTGCCCTGCTCCAGCAAAGAAACTTGCGTTTCTCCCATCTCCAGGGAGAAATTCCTGGCTCGGCTGTTGATAAACTCAGGATAGTTGAAAACAACAACCGGTTCATGGAGATAATCTAGGATGCTGGTCATTTCCCCATAAATATATGGAAGGTACTGACCCAGGCCCTCCTTTAGATTTCCTTTGGAGAGAATCTGCAGATCATCCTGAACCCTTTCATACAATTCTTTTGCTTCCTTATCCTTGCCATCCTTTTTAAGTTGTTGCTGTGCTTTATCTAGATCGGCTCTGATTCTCTTTTTTCCCTGATTCAATAGCTCCACAGAATAGTAATTTTCTCCTGCAGGAGGAACAACGACCCTATTGATTTTTTCCAGCGAACGTTGTGTTGCCACATCAAACCAGCGAAGAGAATCAATCTCATCACCAAAATATTCCACCCGCAGGGGTTGATCAAATGTCAGGGGGAAGATGTCCACAATGCCTCCCCTCTGGGCATACTGTCCCTGATTTTCCACCTGATGGACCCGTTCATAACCAGCTTGAAACAGCCTGCGTATCAGGTGATCCTGGGAAAACAGGGTGCCCTTTTCCAGTTCCAGGGCTCCTGATTTATAAGCATCTGGTGGTACAACCCCCTGCAGCAAAGCCTGCACACAGGTTATGACAACATAATCATCCTCCTGGAAGGCTAGCTTTTCCAAGACTTCCTGACGTTCCCGGCATAGCGAAATATCAGCAGGAATTTTCTCATGGGGCAGCACTTCCTGGGCTGGAAAGTGCAGCACTTTCTCCCCATCGTACTGCAACAAATCTTCAAAAAGTTCCTGGGCTTCCTGGGGGCCGGGTACAATTAAGAGCATTTGCTTATTCAATGTCCGGTTCAACGTCCAGATTACAAAGGATTTAGCCCCGCCCTCCAGGTCTGTAGACAGAACTGTATTCCTGCCAGTCAGTAATTCTTTTATCGTTTTGAAAGATTTTTCATTCTTCAAAAAATCCTGCATAATGAGCCGGACCTCCTCCAAACCGGTACAATAATCCTAACCCCGGCAGCTCAGCAGCCGGGGGTTTAATTTACCTCTTATATTTTACACGTTCATGGATTATTATATTCCCGTCTATTCATAATTGTCATGGCCTCCTGCACACCTTTGCCCAGATAAGCTTCAATCCCTGTCAGAAATTTTTCTTCAGTCCTCTTTAATTCTTTCTCCTCAACCATGCTGAAAGGTCCTAAAACATAATCTGAGACCTCTCCAGCTACCGGCCGCCCTATACCCAATCTTATCCGGGGTATATGGCAGGTTTTCAAGTGAGAGATAACAGATAACATGCCTTTATGGCCTCCATGTCCACCTGAAAGACGAAAACGCAACTGTCCCGGAGGAAGATCTACATCGTCATAAACCATGATAAAATCCCCGGGTGACACAGAGTGATGGAAACCAAGGCACCGGCAGCTCAATCCGCTCCTGTTCATGTAAGTCATTGGCCTGGCGATAATGATATCAACTCCATTAATTGAACCCCTGCCGGTAACTGCACAGCAGCGGTTCTCACCCAGCCTGATTCCATGTTCTTTTGCCAGCAGTGCAACCATGCGAAAACCAATATTGTGCCTTGTATTTTCATACTTCTGGCCTGGATTCCCCAGACCTACCACTAGTTTCATAAATTTCACCACACCTTGCAGTGCAATATGACTGCACTACAGGTATATTAATCTTCTTCCCTGGTTTCTCCTGCTTCCTCTGCTGCTTCTTCTTCGTCCTCTTCTTCGCCAATAACAGCTGGCTCCTGATCCAGGTCTTCCTCCTCTTCTACCTCTTCTGGCTCTTCCTCTATGGTGGGCAATACGACAGAAACAACAGTTTCATCTCCCTCAGTGACTATAGTTACTCCTTCAGGGGTCTCAATTTCACTGACATTTAACGAATCTCCTACCTCCAGGTGAGATATATCAACCTCCAGCCAGGAGGGAATATCCGTTGGCAAACACTCCACATCCACTTCCCTGAGAGCTTGAGAGAGAATACCGCCTTCTTTCACTCCTGCAGGTTCTCCTATGAGATGCAAAGATACCGATGCAATCATCTTTTCCTCCAGAGAAATTTCATGGAAGTCTGCATGGATCAGGTGTCCTTTAATAACATCCTTTTGCAGATCTTTAATCATGACCACGGCTTTATCCTTTTTCCTGCCTGATTTTATGGTGAGGTCAATAATAGCATTGCTCCGCAAACTTCCTGAAAGAACCTTCTCTGAAATCTTCAAAGAAACTGAATCTCGCTCTTTGCCATAGAGGACTGCAGGCACATAGCCTTCTCTTCGCATCCTGCGAGCATGCCCTTTGCCGGTCTCCTTTCGCAATTCTGCTTCTAAACTAAGCCTTTCCATTACCTACCGACTCCTTCCCTTGTTGAAAAGTTTTACATTTTATCTGTCTTTCCTTTTTCTCTACGCTCAAACGGCCGTGCTGGTACCCCTACCACGGTAGTATTGGCAGGAACATCCCTTGTTACTACAGCACCGGCCCCGGTAGCTGCGCCAGGACCTAGCTTCACCGGAGCTATTAGGGTAGTATTGCTGCCAATAAACACTCCTTCACCAATTTCTGTCTTGTGTTTCTCCTTACCATCATAATTGGCCACGATGGTGCCTGCGCCAATATTGCAGCCAGGACCAATAACTGCATCACCTACATAGCTGAGGTGGGGAACCTTGCTACCTCTGCCAATGGTGGATTTCTTGATTTCCACAAAATCTCCCACCTTTACTCCTTCTGCCAGCACTGTCTCTGGTCGCAGATGGGCATAAGGCCCCACATTGCAATCCTGGCCTAGAGTTGCCTGGTTTACATATGAAGAAATAATCTGGCTTCTGGCCCCTACCCGGGAATCAATTAGGGTGGTATGGGGGCCGATTATTGCCTCTTTGGCAACCTCTGTCTCCCCCTGTAAAAAACAACCAGGGCGAATAACTGTATCCGGTCCGATCTTAACCTGAGGCTCTATATAGGTGTGGTCTGGATCTTCTATTCTTACCCCTTCTCGCATATGAGCATTGATAATCTCTTTCAGCATGAGCTTCTCAACCCGGGCCAGCTCTGCTCTGTCATTAATCCCCAGTATCTCCTGATAATTTTCAGCCTTATGAGCCCGAACCTTCTTGCCCTCCCGGGACCACACCGCCACCACATCGGTAATGTAATATTCACCCTGGGCATTATCATTATCGATTTTCCTCAGGACCTGGAATATAGAAGGACTGTCAAACACATAGCTGCCGGCATTGATTTCTTTAATGCTTCCATACTCATCCGGAAGATCTTTCTCTTCTATTATTGCTTTTAATAGTGTGGTATTTTCATCCCTAATGACCCGTCCGTAGCCATGGGGGGTCTCCAGCTCCGTGGTTAGAACACTGGCTTTAACTTTTTCTTCCCCATGCTTTTCCACCATGCTTTGCAGGGTTTGGGGCTGCAGAAGGGGGGTATCACCATTAATACAGAGAACCATACCGGAAAAATCTCCCAGATCTGAAGCAGCTTGCATGAGAGCATGGCCGGTACCCAGTTGCTCATTCTGCTCTATAAAGGAAACAGGTTTATCCTGTAATTCTTTTTTAACCGCATGACCTTCATAGCCGATAACTACACCCACAAACTGAGGTTGTAATGATAGTGCAGTATCAACAACATATTCGATCATGGAGCGGCCCAGGAGACTATGCAATACCTTGGGCTTTTTTGATTTCATCCTGGTACCTTTACCGGCAGCCAGGATGACAACTGCCAGAGGATGTTCCATACAAACCACCCTTCACCCCTCTCCTTCCTATTAGGAAAATACAATTAGAAAAAGGAGCAGTCACAGCTCCTGTAACCAGCTAGAGAAGGGGTTTTTTCCCATTCATAATTATACCAGACAATTCCCTCCTGGGCAACCCCGGGAAAAGCTAGTAAGTAACCTCATCATCCCATATTAGATCTTTCTCCGGCACTCCCTGCTTCAGGAGTTCCTCCAGGCTGACAATCTCAAAACCCTTTTCCAGAAGCCCATGAATTATTATGGGCAGTGCTTGAACTGTAGCCAGGCGGCTGGCACCCTCATTTTTCAAAAGAGCCCCGCTATCGTGAAAGAGGATGATCTGGCCGGGTTTTACCAGTGATAGCACCCGACTGGCAATCCTGTCAGGGGTCATGCCGGGGCGCCAGTCCTGGCTGGAAAGAGTCCATAGGACTATTTCCTGTCCCATGAGCTCAGCCAAACGTCGAAACCTGGCATCATAGAAACCCCGGGGAGGCCTGATATAGTGGGGGTATTCACCGGTAGCCATGAGTATTTCCATGTTGGTTCTCATTATCTGTGCAGCCAGTTCTGTGGCTGGAGTTGTGGGGACATGAACATGATCAAAGGTATGATTGCCAACCTCATGGCCTTCTTCCACTATACGCAGGGCAATTTCCGGATATTTTTCCACCTGAGAGCCAACCAGGAAAAAAGCCGCTGGCACATTATATTCTTTGAGAATATCCAGAATTAGTGGTGTGTAATCACGGCTGGGACCATCGTCGAAAGTTATGGCAACTATTTTTTCTGCCGTGTCAGCTCTCCTGTATATGTCAGCCTGATGGCCAAACCCGTAGTACACGTAGTAATAAAAGCTGCCTATGAGTATGCAAACTATGAGAATAACAGGCAGCCAGCCCCGTATTATTCTCTGCCAAAACTGGTTTTTAACCCGAAATGCAACGACACGACCGGTAAAAATGGATATAAAAATAACCAAGAGCACAAACAAAGAGGTTAAGATCATGGTTTTAAGAAGCAACAATATTTCCTCCTTTGAGATCCTTAACCATGGTGACAAGTACTACTTCCTCCTGGGTAACATGGGTAAATAGGGTAACCTTTCTTCTATCCACCTCCTTAAAGCCACAATCAGAAAAGAACCTGACATTGGGAGCATCCTGGCGCCGGCAGTAGGTTCGCAGGTAAACCCCTGGCACTTTCCGGACTTGCAGGTGAGCCAGGAATCTTTCCATCAGCCTATGACCCAAGCCCCGCCCCCGGTAGGTTTTATCAATATTTATATGCAGGTGAGCCGGGTTTTGCTCCTTGATGTTTTTCCCGGGCAAAGTGAGTTCCCTTCGAAAAAAGGACATGAGCAACCGGTAAAAAAAATACCAGCTCCGCCAGTTAAAAACAAGGTATGGATTTAAAAACCGGCTAACAATGCCCGGCAGAATCAAAAGGAAACGGAGAAAAGACAATCTTGAAGAAAAGCTACCGCATATATAACCAGCCAGCCTGCTGCTATTTTCATCCCTGGCAACGAAAATCCATGAAGGGTAATACTTAAGGTAATAGGCCAGAGAACAGTAGCTAAAAAAACTCCTGGCAGGGAAAAAAATCTCTACCGGTTCGCCCATGAAGGCAGTATCAGCAAAAATGCGCAGAACTTCTGGGGTATCTCTGGGATTATATTGACTGATAGAAACCTTCTCGGTCATCTATTCAACTCCTGCTTACAAAAATTGTAATTACAAAAAGTAAAGGCTGCTGACATTTGCCAACAGCCTGTTGTGTGCTTATTCCCCATCCCCCTGGGTTTCATACTCAGCCAGGACAGCATCTTCAATCATCTTCCTGGTTTCAGAATTAATGGGATGAGCAATATCCCGGAACTGACCATTAGGCCGTTTCTTGCTTGGCATAGCTATAAACATTCCTTCTCTACCTTCAACAACCCTGATATCCCTGACAACGAAGCAATCATCAAAGGTAATTGTTACATATGCTCTGGTTTTATTATCCCGGTCCACTTTCCGCACCTGTACTTCTGTTACTTTCAATTAGTGTACCCCCTCCATGTAGGTTATGTATGACCAGTATACCAGGAAAACTATGTTTGGTCAACCATATTTTCCCATATTACTCCTTACCTATCAATCCCCCTCTCCCACTTCCTGAATAAAACGCCACAGTTCATCCCGGGGAAACTCCTTTATATCCTCTTGTCTATTGTCTTTTCTTATTAACTTACGCCCTTCCTCCCTAATTTCACCGATTACTGAAGTTTTAATTCCTTCATCTTCTAGAGCATCTATTACTGCTTCCGGGTTTGGTGAAGTCATGAGCATGGCTCCGGATGAAATAATCCGCAGGGGATCAATTTGGAGCGCCAGACAGATCTCTTTAACTGCCTCAGGTATATATATCTTCTCCTCCCAGACAATAAATCCTCTTTTAGCAGCTGAAACCATCTCATAAATCGCCCCTATTACCCCTCCCTCCGTTACATCATGCATGGCAGTAACCTTGTGCCGGGCACCTATAATACCCTCCGGAACAACGCTGATTTGGTCAAAGAATTTTCTAGCTTTTTTTATAGCTTTCTGAGATACTCCTTTTTCCTTCAGGAGCTGCCCATAATCGCTGGCCAATATCCCGGCTCCTTCTAACCCAACACCCTTGGTTAGAATAATCTTATCCCCGGGCTGTGCCCCTCCTGAAGGAATAAATTCACCTCGCCCGGCTTTCCCCAGGGCAGTAAGTACCACCACATTCTGTTTAACTGCTGAGGTAATCTCCGTGTGCCCACCTAAGATCTGTATATTCAAAGCCCGGGCCTCTCTTTCAATATCGGCCATGATGGTCTCAATGTCCTGATCCCCACTTCCCACAGGCAGGAGCAGGGCTACCTGTATGCCCAGGGGTACTGCACCAGTAGCAGCAATATCATTACAGGCCACATGAACTGCCAGGCGCCCCATATTCTCCAGAGCACCGGTTATAGGATCAGTGGAGACAACACAAACATTTTCACCAAAATCAATTACACTGGCATCTTCACCAAGGGAGGGAGACAGGAGAACATCATCATGTTTAGAAGCCAGTTGATCCAGTACCAACCTCTTCAGCTTTCCAGGTCCCAGCTTACCAGTTTCCATCTTCTTTGCTCCTTTTTCCTACAGCTCGCATGATTTTAAAAGCCAGAGGCAAGGCAATTATGGCACCAATAAACACCTGGGCAATATCTATTAGTACCTCCGGTATCACTGCAGGCCAGCTATACAGGTACCAGGTTGTGATTCCATACCCTATTATCATCCACAATCCTCCCAGAGCCAGGGCTGCTACGCTACCGGGAATACTGGGTGGGTGCCCCAGCCGGCCAACAATATAGCCTTCTACCCCCTTGATGATAAAGGTAAAAGGTGCCCAAACGCTGTAACCCAGCCCTATATCAACCAGGGAAGAACCAAGAGCACCGGCTATGGCTCCACTGACCGGCCCACAGAGAAGGGCTATGAGGTAGATGGCTACTTCCCCCAGATTAAAATATGAGCCATAAGGGCCAGGTATATGGATGAAAGTAGCAATAGCTGTAAAAGCCACAAATAAACCTAAAAATGCCAGGTCAGCAGGCCTACCCTGCCGGACCTGCAAACCCAAAGCCTGATATATGAGCTGTCTTTCCTTCACATAAAAACCTCCCAGCTAGTATGTACGCAGGTACCTTTCCAGCTCCCAGGGATGTACCTGCAGTTTGTACTCTGCCAGCTCAATTCTTTTGGCATCCAGAAAACTCTTGAGTATATGTTCACCTAGAGCATCACATATAACAGGATCCTTCTCCAGTTTTTCTATAGCTTCAACAATATTCTCCGGCAACTTCTCGATCCCGGCATTTTTTCTATCTCCTTGAGTCATGTTATAGATATTATCATAGGTTTGCGGGCCGGGATCAATTTCATCCTTTATTCCCTGTAAACCAGCCTTGAGAATTACTGCCAGGGCCAGGTAAGGATTTGCTGAAGGATCTGGGCTTCTTAACTCCAGCCTGGTTGAAGATCCCCTGACAGCAGGAATGCGTACCAGGGCAGATCGGTTGGCCCCGGACCAGGAAACATAGACCGGCGCTTCAAATCCAGAAATCAGCCTTTTGTAAGAATTGATCAGGGGATTGGTTACGGCAGTAAAAGCTGATGCATGCTGGAGCAAACCACCCACATAATGCCGGGCTATTTGACTCAATCCTTCCTCATCTTCTGGATCAAAGAATACATTTTCTCCATCCCGGTGCAGGGATTGATGGATGTGCATGCCGGAACCAGCTATGCCAAAAATTGGCTTGGGCATGAATGTGGCATGAAGCCCATGCTCCTTGGCCACAATTTTGGTAACCACCCGGAAAGAACTTATATTATCTGCTGTTCTCAAAGCACCGGCATGTTTAAAGTCGATTTCATGCTGACCTGGCCCTACCTCGTGATGGGAACTCTCTATGGAAAAACCCATTTCCTGCAAAGCCAGAACAATGCTTCGTCGGGCATCCTCACCTTGATCTGTAGGTGCCAGATCAAAATAGCTTCCCTGATCGTTGGTAATGGTGGTAGGGCGACCTTTTTCGTCCAAGAGAAAAAGGTAGAATTCCGGCTCCGGTCCTGCTTCAAGATGTAAATCCATATCGGCAGCTTCACCTATAACTTTCCTCAGCGCATTTCGGGGACAGCCCAAGAATGGATCCCCCTGTGGGGTATATATATCACATATTAGACGGGCTACCGATCCCTTCTCTCCCTTCCAGGGAAAGATGGCGAAGGTACCCAGGTCCGGTCGCAGGTACATATCTGATTCCTGTATGCGGGCAAATCCCTGAATGGAAGACCCATCAAACATAATTCCACCTGCTAGGGCCCGGGGTAATTCCTCAAGGGCAATTGACACATTCTTAATGACCCCGGGAATATCGGTGAACTGAAGTCGAACAAATTTCACGTCCCATTCCTTGATTAGATGGTGAATATCTGTTTCTTGCAAGAATTAATCCCCTCCTTCTCCTCAACTTATTTATTCCTCTTACATATCCTATTCTGTAATCAAAAAAAGGTGGTGTTTTGCAAGTGGCTCTAGTTACAGACAACTATTTCATGGGTAGCAATACTTGCTGTGGCTTTAAGTTTTTTCCTCCCTACCAGGGCTTGAATTTAGAACGAGTTTTTATCTTTAAAGGAGGCCCGGGGACGGGCAAATCAACATTTATGAAGAAGGTATTGCTTCATCTGGAAAAAGGAGGTTATAATCAGGAGCTTTTCTGGTGCTCATCAGATCCGGATTCTCTTGATGGAATCATATTCCCCGAGCTAAAACTGGCTCTGGTTGATGGAACTCATCCCCATATCCTGGAAGCAAAAATTCCTGGAGCCCAGGAGGAGATAATAAATCTGGGAGATTTCTGGGATAGCAACCTGCTATTAGCCAGAAGGGAGCAAATAGAAAAACTACAAAAAGCCATTCAATCTCGCTACAGCCAGGCTTATAATCTACTGGCCCGGGCTCAGCTCATACAGGTGGAACTGGAGATAACCTGTGATAAAAATATAGATAGACACCCTCTGCAGGAAAGGATAAATTTACTAAATCATCACTTCGCAGAATTAAAGCATGAAGAAAAATACATGGCCCGTAATCTATTTGCCAGCTCCATAACTTCTCAGGGACCGAGAAATTTTTTCAATGAGCTAACAGAAGACTACCAGGAAAGAATAATTTTTACCGGTTATCCCCGGAGCATCATTTCCCATACCTTAAAGCATCTTAGCCAGGAAATTGCCAACCGGGGCCACAACTATACTCTACTGCGCTGTGGTTTTGATGAGAAAGCTATTGATGGCCTGCTTCTACCCTGGGAAAAGAAAGCAATCCTCAATGGCAACTGGCCTCATATCATAGAACCCCGCTCCCAGGACTTTATAGTCAACCTCAATGACTATACTCAAACACCAGCCGAAACAAAAACAATTGAAAAAGAATTGAAATCATCAATCAAGGAGGCAGCCTCCCAGATCAAGCAGGCTCAGCTGCTCCACTGTGAACTGGAAGAATACTATATTGGCGCCATGGATTACAGTCTGGTAGAAGGAAGAATAAAGAACTTCCTGAGCTGGCTGGATCAGTGGCAAGAGGTGAAGTATACCGGTTAATTGCGCGAAGCTTCCTTTTCCTCTTCTTCAGCAATAATGCGGGTAGCTAGCTCCAGGTCTGAGGGCTTATCAACATCAAACCCCACTTCTGCATATTCTGTTATAATACCCATGCTAGCTAAACCTGTAGCCTGGGATACTCTGCTTTCAATCTGCTTTAAGGACAGTTTCCCCAGGACAAACCGGAATAAAAATGTTGCCCCTAAAAGTCTGGAAAGTTTCCAGGTGCTCTTGCGGTAGAGAACTACCTGGGTCAGCTCATTGTCTCGATCAAAAATAACCTGGGGCTTGACCAGAGCCATATTGCCACCGGTATAGACACCTTCTTTTAGACGCGCATAGGTCCTCTTCATGTCTGGAAATTTTGCCTCACAAACCTGCCGGGAAATAATAGGAAAAAAAATATCGCCATTACCCCTGTCAAGGGACTGCTCCACAAAATCATCTATAGCTTCAGAAGTTATAAGAGGGATATCGGCACTCAGGAGAAGTACCAGGTTATCTCTATCCAGAACACTCAGTCCCTCTTGCAGGTTATATATAAGAGAATCCCCCATCTCCACAAAAAAATCAGGTTTATCCTGCAGAGTTGACTTCATTTTTTCCAATGGACCCACAAGGGCAATTCTGCCCACATTCCTGGCCGCCCGGGCGCTGCGAATAACGTACTCTACCATAGGTCGGGGACCAATTTCAATCAACGCTTCATGTTCCGATGAACTGCTTTCCTGCAGCGCTCCGTTGTTGGGAGCTCCTGCTAGAATGAGGGCGTCAACCATGGCAAGCACTCCTTCTTTCCGTTTATAACTTCTAATAATTCATCACTAATCATTAAAATCCTTCCTTAATGTCCTAACTCCTATTATTTTCAAAGATAGTCGCTCCAGTCTATCCTGGATTTTCTGAGAAAGATGTGAATAAACAACAACAGTTGGGCCACTTCCACTGAGGTGAAATTTATAACAATTATTTTCTCTGAGAATGTTAAAAACCTCCCTTATTTCCGGCTTCAAAGTGCAGGCAGCATTTTCCAGGTCATTCCCTGCATGTTTTTTTACTTCCTCCCAGTTCAGATCATAAACACCAGCAAGAGCTTTACGAGTGCGGTAACGCTTCTTTGTCAGATTATAATTCTGGTACACTTCTTTTGTGGGCAAACCTTCAGGAAATACTATGAGAGAGAGTTCCAGCTGAGGAAGGTCCGGCACTTCCCAGACTTTTTCACCTCGACCGGAAATTAAAGCTGTTCCTCCTCGCAAAAAAAAGGGCACATCTGACCCAACTGCAGCAGCCAGAGGCAATAGTTCACTTAAACCTAAAGAAAGAGAATACATTCTGATTATTCCCCTGATGACTGCAGCTGCATCAGAACTTCCTCCTCCCAGCCCCCCTTCAGTGGGAATATTCTTTTCTATATGAATACTGAGGCCCCCATCCAGGTTAAAACGTTGAAACATAAGTCTTGCTGAAGAATAGGCAATATTATCCCCTCCCTCAGGGATGCTGTCCGAGCTTGTGGAAACCGCAAAACCCTCGCTTTTTTCCTTCTGTAGATAAATTTTATCTTTGAGGTCAACTGCCTGCATCAATGACTCCAGGTTGTGATAACCATCTTTCCGCTTCCCCAGAATATCCAGGGTAAGATTAACCTTAGCCGGTGCCTCAATTATCAGTTCTCTCACTCAGATATCATCCTCTCTAGTCTGACGAAGCCAGCACATGACAAGATTTTTGCTCTTTTATTTTTTCCCTGATAAGTTTTTCCAATTCCTCCCTATCCTTCTCATAGAAAATAACCAGGATATCCCCTTCCTTCATTTCCTCCAGGGCCATCTCCACGGCTCTCTTCTCATCAAGGATAATTTCCATCTCCCCCTGATAATTCCCTTCCTCTAATCCCCGGCAGATAAACCGGGCCACCTCACCTGCTAAACGTCCCCGGCGATTTTCATCTTCCTTGATATAAATGTGGCTAAAAGTAGCCCGGGCAAAAAATCTCCCCACCTCATGAAAATCTTTTTCAGTCCGGTCACCGGGCATGCCAATCACACCCAGCAACCGGGAATGGGGTAAACCCCGGACAGCCTCAACAGTAGCAGCAAACCCCTTGAGGTTGTGGCCATAATCCAGGATAACCTTGTAACTATTTCCTTCCAACAACTGTAAACGGCCTGTATTCATCTCAGCTGCAAAGGAGCTAATACCCTGCCCCAGTTCATCATAAGGCAATCCCAGGGCCAGGGCACAAGCCAGAGCTGTGAGTACATTATCAACCTGATGAGCAGCCTGTCCTCCCCAGGTCAGGGGAATACTGGCAACCCTGATTATCTGCTTCTCCTGCAATCCCTGTTTGTGTATTATTGTGCCATCCCTGATGAGCACCCCTTGACCTCCTGCCTGTAGATGTTCCTGCAGGCGAATGTTTCCTTCATTTTTGCTGCAGAGTATTTTTTTTCCCTTAACCCTGTCCACCACATCAGCCAGGTAAGGATCATCAGCATTAATTACTACCAGTCCCTCCCTGGTAATTCGTTCTGCCACCAGTGATTTTACCCACCATAGATCATCCAGGTCCTTAAACTGCCTGTCCAGATGATCCCGGGAAATATTGGTTATCACCGCTACATCAGCCCGGTCATAACCAAGCCCCTCCTTTATTATTCCACCTCGGGCAGTTTCTAACACTGCCGCTTCTACCAGAGGATTGGTAAGAATATTCCTGGCACTTCTGGGACCAGCACAGTCACCTTTTAATATCCTTTCACCATTATAAAACAATCCATCAGTTGTTGCCAGTCCTACTTTAAAACCTGAAATATTTAAGAGGTGAGCTATAATCCGGCAGACCGTTGTCTTCCCATTGGTCCCGGTCACAGAAACAATGGGAATTCTTCCATCTCCTTCAGGAAAAAGATATTTTACCAGGGCATTGGCAACATCCCTGGCTTTCCCCCGGGTAGGGAAGTGATGCATCCGCAAACCCGGAGAAGCATTTATTTCGATGAGCACTCCTCCTGCCTCCTTTAGAGGCAGAGAAATATCCGGTGTTACCAGATCCACCCCGGCCACATCCAGGCCGATTAGCCTTGCAGCCTGTATTGCCATTTTTATATTCTCTTCATGCACCTGATCAGTGACATCCAGGGAAGTTCCACCAGTGCTCAAGTTACCATTACCCCTGAGGAAAACCTTTTCTCCGGGATCAGGACAGTTTTTCAGATCATACCCCTGCCGGCGCAGCATGAGTTCCACCACTCCATCCACATATATTCTGGTCAGAGGTTTCTCATGACCGTACCCTCTTTTGGGGTCACTATTCACAAGTTCAATAAGTTCTTCTATGGTACGAGTTCCATCGCCTACCACAAAAGCAGGCACCCTTTCGGCAGCTGCAACCATTTCCTGGCCTATTATCAACAGACGATAATCTTTGCCGGGTACATTCTTCTCGATAATGACCCGAGGACTGTAAGCCCGGGCAAGGTAAAAAGCCTCTTTTAATTCTTCTTTATCCCGTATCTTCAGGGTTACTCCCTTACCCTGATTCAGGTTATAAGGTTTGGTTACTACAGGAAATCCAATATCCTCCACTGCTTTATAGGCAGCCCTTAAATTGTTGACAATAAACCCGGGAGAGAAGGGGAAACCATGTTGTTGAAGAAACAGCCTGGTTTGCCATTTATCACAAGCTATGTCTACACTTACACAGCTTGTATTCTCAGTAATAGCAGCATTGATGAGTTTTCGTTTACAACCATAACCCAGCTGAACCAGGGAGGATCCATCTATTAAGGAAAAGACAGGTATATTATTTTTTCCAGCGGCCTCCATAATCATCATGGTGCTGGGCCCATGGTCACTAGCTAACCTGATTTTTCTCCCTTCCTCTAAAATTTTCTCCCGACAGGGTATATGGCCCCTCAAAAGCCTTTTTATGAGCTGAAAAGCCTTGCGCCCTGCCCAGATGCCTACAGGTTCACATTTATATTCAAATACAATGGAAAAATAGTGGTCAGTGCTTCTGGTCTGCCCGAAATAGACATTATAGCCCAGAAGAACCTGCAGTTCCAGGGCAACGTGTTCCATAACATGTCCCAGGAGGGTCCCCTCCTGCAGCCGTTCTAACAGTCCTCCATCTTTTCCCCGGCAGCAATGATGATCTTTTAGGCCAGGCAAAAAACTTAAAAGACGGTTGTTAAATTCCCCCAAGTGAGAGGTATTTCTGCCTTTCATTTTCTGCAGATCTACCACCATGCCAATAACCGGCAGATGACAGAAAATATTGGGACCCTGCAGGGCATATATTTCCAGAAGTCTCACTTCTGAGCCTCCTTCTTCCCCGCCTTCCCCTTCTATGTTCCCCCTGTCCTGTTCTGGGTATACCCATCACTTTTTTGGCAGGAGAAAACGGCGCCGGGAAAGATGAAAACCGTAACCTGACGGCATAACATGGAGCAGAACCCCAGCAAAAGCCAGAGGATCCTGGCCATGGGATAAAGATACATTGGAATATTCTGAGAAACTACCATCAATTACCACAGCAGTCTGAGAACCAATTACCCGGATAACTCCCTCTTCATTTACCAGTACTGCTGTATCTTCGTCCAGCCCCAGGCCCATGACAAAAGGATTTTGCGCCACTGCCATCAACAATCTGCCTATGCGTCCCCTCTGGGCGAAATGCTGATCAATAACCACCTCCTCCAGAAGGCCAAGGCCAGGAGCCATTTTTACCGTGCACCTAACCGGCGGCTCATCGTCAAGTCCCTCAACAATCATGGTATCGCTCATAGCTGAAGCACCGGCACTGGTACCCACGATGAGTGTCCCTTCCATGTAGGACCGGTGCAATGTTTCCCAGAGGCTGGTTCCTCCAAGTATGCTGGTAATACGGAGTTGATCACCTCCGGTAAAAAAGACAGCAGTGCTACTCTCTACCAGCCTTACTGCATCCCTGCTCTGGGCTGCTTCTCGGTCCTCAACAGTTAGGATATCAACCTGCCCCAGTCCCAGATCCAGGAAAATGTCCTGGTAATCCTGACCCACTTTCTCCCCGTTTTTAGCAGCAGTAGGCAGTATTACCATCTTACCTTCCTCTTTTCCTGCCCGCCTGGCAACCTCCCGGAGTATAATGCATTCCCCGTCTCTATCTTCTCCGCCCCCGATAATAATCAGCTCCCCTTGACTTTTCTCCCCCAATTTTCACACCTTCTCCTTTCCGATTCTGAATACTATCCTACCACCAATAATAATGAGCATACTGTCCTTCCCAATCAAGCAAAAAAGAAAGCCATAGCCAGTATTAAATAAGCTGCCAGGAGCTGCAACCCTTCTACCCAGTTAGAACGACCCCGGAGATAGACCAGGTTGGCAATAATTACTGCAGAAGCCAGGGCACTGATCTCCAGTACATTGAAGAGTAAATTCATGGGGTGACCCAGAGCATGGCTGAGAAAGATGAGCACAGGAACCAGGAATAAAGCTATCTGTATGCTGGAACCTATGGCAATGGTGAGGCTGAGTTCCATGTTGTCTTTTATGGCCATGGTTATAGCCGTAGTATTCTCCGCAATATTGGCAATAATGGGGAGAATTATAACGCCAATGAATATCCGGGATAAGCCCAGGGCTTCTTCCACCCCCCGAATAGAATTTACCAGAATTTCACTCTGCCAGGCCACTAGAACCGTTACCATAAGAAGAACCGGCAGAGATTTTTTCAGCGGCCATTCTTCGCTTCCCGGCTGACGGTCTTCCTCAATTTCCTGCCGTTCTTTCAAGGCAAAGAATACACCACCAGCATAAGTCAAAAATAAGATGATCCCAACCCCTATACTCAAATAACCCAGAATTTCCTCTTTAATTTTGGGGGAGGTCATGTTGAATATGGCGGGAATAAAAAGGGAGATAACTGCCAGCATAAGCATGATCCCATTGACAGTCGCCAGTTCTTGATCAAATCTCCTCTCCCCCCGGGCCAGTCCACCGAGGAAAAAACTCAAACCCAATACCAGGAGTATGTTATTCAGTATAGAACCGGTTATGGCAGCTTTGACTACTGCCGGCAGGCCTGCCCGGAGAGCAAACAAAGAAATTATTAATTCTGTGGCATTACCCAGGCTCACATTTAGCAACCCTCCCCAGCGTGGTCCCAGTATTTTTGCCAGTTCATCAGTTGCCCTGGCCATTATACCTGCCAGGGGAACAATGGCCAGAGCGGCTACTGCAAAAACCAGTACAGAATCTACTTCCAGATAATTGAGGATGAAGCTCAACGGGACAAAAACCAAAAGCAAATATATCATCAGGTATTATACCCCTTAGTCAAGTCTGCCAAAAAAAAGTGCCCTTTATACAGGGCAACTCTGCCGGGGGAAAATTATAGGAATACTCCAAACAATCATAAAACCCTTATATTACATACTGAAAACCTAGCTCTCTTTATCCTGGGAGGTTTTCTTGCTTATTTTCCTCTTGACCCCCAGGGTTTTTTTTGTCTTTTGAGGTTTCTTCTTGAAGGTTTTGGAAAATTTGTTGCTCTTCTGGACCATGATAATTCCTCCCTTCAGCTTAGAATAGTATATGCAGGAAGTTTCTCTCCTGTCTCCCCTGGAAAAGAAGAAGAACTGCGGTGCCCCACAGCTCTTCTCAAAAATCTAGCCTTTGGGCTTTATTATCTTCTTGGGCACACATAGTTTTTGCCCCACATCTATACGATCCGGATCTTCCATCTCATTTACCTGCAAGAGCGCCTCTACCGTGGTTTGAAAACGCCGGGCTATCCTAAATAAAGTATCACCAGGCTGCACCACATATATTATATAAGCGGGAGGGCAGGGCTCTCTTATCACCGGGGCGATGACAACCATATCCACAATTATTTCCAGTTGCCGCAAGTTAGTGACCCTGGCATATTCTTCCAGATTAACATTAACTTCTACTGTCCGATCATTGATAACCCTTGTATCCAGGCTCTGAACTACAACACTGGTATGGGAGATAAAATTGGGTTCTGCACCACTAACAGGAATGAAATTTTCAAACTGTACAGTCCTGGCCACAAATTGAACTGGTTGATCCAGCTCTTCAGAAGGCACTGCAGCAATGTATAGAACCCTTACCTCCAGCTGACCAACCATGAACACACCATTTTCCTCTACAGTTGGGGTAATTTCAATGACACTGGCTCTGGCTTCCAGCACCCTATCCACAGGTGGCTTTTCCTGAGGAATTTCCACTGACTGAGCGAGAACCTCCTTAACTGTTTTTTGACCTATGATCTCTTCTACCTGAAGCAGGTCTTTTTTAATATCAACTTCATCACTTTTTACATCTACCAAGACCATTATTTCTTTGGGCTCAGCAACCTTAACAAAAACATCCAGAACTATGTTAAATTCAATTGTCCGCAGGTCCACCAGGTGGCTGGAAACGTTGACAACCCTGACTGACGGCATAGCTGACATACCTGGTTTAACACCAGGTATATTCATTACCTTTTCAAAATTAATTTTACCACTGGCGAAATGGAGAGGCACCCCTACAGAAGATCCATCAGAAATATATACTGCACTTGCCTCCACTGTTCCTGATACTGTCAGCTGATCTTCTGCCAGATCAATATTAACATCCATTACCCGGCTCAGGGCTCTGATAATTCTCTCAGCGGGGGGATTATCCTGAGAAATTTTTATCTGGGCTTCTACCAGCTGCCGGTGGCTCTTTTCTCCAATAACATCTTCTATGCGCAAGGATTCTTCTTCAATCTGTTCATAACTAATCCCTTTTATATCGGTAATTACAGTCAGCTGACGATATTCTGTAACCTTAACAAATTCCCTTACAGTAACTGACACTTCCATGGTGCGAGCATCAATTATGCTGAAACTGGTATGTAAAACATCAACCTCTGCAATCAAATTCATACCAGGCCTGGCGCCAGTTATGTCCAGAAAGAGGCTAAACTCTTGTTCTCCTTCCAGCAAGTGCACCCATTGTTGCGGCTCATAAGGATCAATCTGGTCACAAACATAAACAACCTCCGACTTTATCTCCCCCCTAATCTCTACACCATCCTCTACTATGCTGGCTTCTGTAACTGAAGGAATTGCTTCCATATCCAGTACCTTATCCATATCTGGCTTGACCTCTGGCAATTCTATTCTACTGGTAATTACTTCTTTGACTTCATCTTCACCAACCACAAATTCTACCTGTATCTGTTTCTCTTTAAACTTAGTTTTTTTATGTCCCATGGCAATCCATATCCTCCTTTCCCGTAAATTTTCCAGTAACTCCTCCATTTACACTATATGCAAACTCTAGCCAAATGTTAACAACCTCCCATAAAAGTATTAACACCAAATCATCAGGTCTTGATTATTATATATGGAAAGGAGGTAATTTCTATGCCTTTTGGCCACTCTTACAAGATATTTCCTTATCCACCAGTAGAGTACATACCCTTACATCCTAAAAGCGAACAAATTTTCTATTCTGCTCTGCTGGAAACTGAACTGATCCTGACCATTTTTCTTGACCTCCATGAGGTTAAGGATCCCTGGCTGCAAAAGAAACTGCCCCGGAACTGGGAAAGCAAGAAAATATTAATTCTCATTAAAAATGGGTGCCTGCAGAACCTCTATTACCGGGGAAATCAGGTAACCGGGGTGGCTCGACAAATTCCAGGCACCCACATGTTGTGGTTGATAGAAAATAAATATTTCTATAAGGAGGATCTACGCTTTTCCATCTTCTCCAGCCAGGGAAACCTTCTGGACGAAAAAAGAATAAAACTTAACATCCATTAAAAAAAAATGAGGCAGCTTTTCTGGCTGCCTCCGGTTATTCCAGATATGGCTCATAGGGTTGAACTTCCACTGGGCGCACATTTATCTGCACCTCTTCTGTAACCTTTACAAAAAACTCCAGCACTACTTTCTGATGCAGCACATCACCTACCTCATTGAACTCATGATGAATATGCTCCACTCTGGTCTGAATTTGCGCATCCATACCAGGTTCGGCTCCCACAACATCAACAAATGTGCTGAATGGTAGTTCTTCTTCCTGATGGTACTCAATGTTATCCTGGCCAATGAAGAATACCTGCTTGTGGATAATGCCCTGTATGATTACTTTCCCTGAGAGAACCACCGATCGAATATTTTCAATGGCAGCTTCCACTTCTTTTACCTTGATGGCTGGCTGATCCAGAGTCAGGGTGCTTTCCAGCATGACCTGTCGTACGTTCTCCCCTATTATCTGAGGTACCTTCACCAGGACCTGACCTCCTACCGCCAGATTGATCTGTACTGTTTCTGTGACTTTAACAAATAACTCCAGGACAACTTCCTGATTCAGAGTTTCACCATCTGGTGCCAGCTCAGGCTTGATATGCTCAATTGCTGGATACAGCTGTACATTCATTCCAGGCTCTGCCCCGGGAATATCTATGAAGTGGCTGAAAGAAAGACTATCAGAAAAATGATGCTCCACATCATCCTCACCGATAAAAAATATCTGTTTCTGAATAACTCCCTGGACAATGACCTTATCTTCAATGACCTCTGTTAAAATATCAGTAACCTGGGCATCAATGTCTGTAATTTTCACAGCTGGAATTGGTAAATCCACCTGCCCTTCTACCAAAACCTGGGAAACATTTTCACCTATAACCCTTTCAACTTTCACAAAGGCCCCATCTACAGCGGTTTCCAGGAACATCTGCCTTATTTCAGTAACTTTCACAAAAATCTCTATAACCATTTTTTGATGCAAAACGTCCCCTTCTTGAATCAGCTCCGGCCTGATAAACTCTACCCTGGGGTATATTTGAGCTGTCATCCCAGGTTCAGCTCCCGGCACATCCACGAAGAAACTGAAGAGGGTTTCCTCTTCCTGATGGTGGACAACATTATCAATTCCCACATAGAAAACCTGTTTTTGAATGCTCCCCTGGATAATAACCTTGTGGTTTAGTATCTCATAAGTAATGTCATTGACCTGGGCATCTATATGCCTTATTTTTTGGGCAGTAAAATCCAGATCTAAGTCCGATATTTCCATGCGTTGAACGTCATTTTCCCCTATAACCACCGGAATTTTCAATAGTTCAATACCTGTTACCTGTCCATGGGTATTCACAACACTCCCCCCTTTGCTTGGAGATAATTCGCCCTGCCCTTCCTTGGGTTTAGCTGTCAATTCACTTTCAATACCAGGAAACTCAAAGTCTCCTATCCCAATCATCCCCCCTTTCTGTTTTTCCTCACTGTAAAAAGCAGTATTATTGCGGTAGGCATCTATATAATCCTCGCGGGTGACAGGCGATTTTAAATATCTCCGGGGGGTAGGGGGATGGCTGGCCATGGCCAGCAATAAATCATTGTTGTTTTCCACTATTCTTTTCATGGCCAGTACCGTGCCCGCCAGTAAACCCAGATATAGAGCTAAGAAAAAGTAAAACTCCATTTTCCATCCCCCCAACTGTCCCTCTTCTCTATAGCATATGGCACAACATATATTTGTGTGCAGAGATAAAGGGCGGGTAACCGCCCTTTATCTTTATGCTGGCTGCACCTCCACAACTACATCCACCGGCACTGGATGGGGGATACCATCATCAACCACATCTAGAAACACTGTTTCTGTTTCCACCTCCACCGGTCCCACTACATCCACCACCACCCCAATAATTTCCTGACGGGTGACTTTTACAAAGGCCTCCAGTATTACTGTCTGCACTGCCACATTGCCTTCTTCTATGAGTTCCACCAGTATATCAATGATCTCTATCTGCAGCTGCAAATCATCACCAGGCTGAGCACCGGTGATAACTGTCTCAAACTGGAATGGGATCTCTTCCTCCACTGTGAATTCAACTTCTTCTGCAGTGGCCAGAGTCAGGGCTTTGACAATGGTTCCACTTACTGTGACCAGGTCCGGCTCTATCTCGCCAACTATATCGGTCAGGAAAGCTTCCACAAAAACAGGGAATGCAGCTGGCTGGGGCAGATCCAAGCTCTCTTCAACATCAACCTGGAAAATATCTTCACCAATAACCCGGTTAGCAACAACCTGAATCACTGTTGGAATAATATCCGGGCCCTCCAGCTCAGTTATTACTTCCAGCTGTCGTGAACTCTCTCCCAGAGCTCGAACAACCAGCACGATAACCTGGGAAAGTATGGTGCCCTGCTGTATAAGCTGGAAGGAAATATCCTCTATCTGAACATCCACTGTCAGAATCATATCCTCCTGGAGCTCCGGTACCTCCAGCTTAGCGCTGAAAGGTATGATTTCTTCTACATGTCGGACCTGATTCTCTGCATTCACAAAGTGAATCTGCTTTATAATATCCCCTTCCACAAATATTTGCTGATTTACAACTTCCCAGGTAATATTGGTTACAGTGGCATCAATTTCCTTGATCTTTATGGCTGGTACCGGTAGCTGAATCTGTTCCTCCACCAGGATCTGCTCCTCCACCTCAACTTCTACTATTTCCTTAATGAGTTCAGCAGCGACAATTACCTCAGGAGGAATCGGAGGAACTGGTGGGATAGGAACTACCTCCTCCACCAGAATTTGTTTTACTTTTTCCCCAATAACTACCGGAACTTTAAACAGGGGTCCGGCTGTATCCAGGACCAGGTTCACCTGCAGAATTTCCACAACTTTCAGGAAGAACTCCATTACTACCTTTTGATGCAGCTGTGTAGGAGTTATGAGTTCAAAGTTAATATGCTCTACCCGGGGAGCGAGCTCTACCTCCATACCGGGCTGGGCGCCCGGTATATCCACAAAAGCACTGAAGTTAACTTCCTCGGCCTGATGATACTCAATATCGTCCTGGCCCACAAAGAATATCTGCTTTTCCAGAATTCCCTGAATAATAACCTTATTTTCCAGTATCCGGGTATTCACTTCCTGAAAATGAGCTTGCACATCCACAATTTTCAGCGCCGGTTGATCCAGAACAAAATCACTGGTTACCATGGTCTGAACTGTATCTTCTCCAATAACCTGAGGTAGTTTTACCAGGGGACCTGCACCTTGAGCCAGATTTATCTGCATAGCTTCTGTTACCTTCACGAATAATTCTAAAACAACTTCCTGGAAAAACACTGTTCCATCAGGGCTCAAGGTTCCATCAACAAATTCCACCCGGGGATAGATCTGTACTTTCATACCCGGCTGGGCACCCGGCACATCTACAAAAGCACTGAAGGATACTTCCTCTGCCTGATGATGACCCAGATCGTCTTCACCAATGAAAAAAACCTGCTTGGCTAAGATTCCCTGGATAATTACCTTGTCTTCAATAATATGCTTGGTTATCTCAATTATCTGCACGTCTACGTGGGTAACCTTCACAGCAGCCGGGGTCAGGGCGACCTCATTCTCTACCATGGTCTGGGTAGTAGCTTCACCTATTACCTGATCAACCAGGATAAGGGGCCCCCCTGGATCCTGGGCCAGAAGCAGTTGCTGCAACTCCACTACTTTAACAAATAGCTCCAAGATCACCTTCTGCTGGATCTGGGTTCCATCAGGGCTCAACCTGGCCTTTATATGTTCTATGGCCACATTAATCTGGGCCTCCATGCCCGGCTGTGCACCCTCCACTTCCACAAAAGTGCTAAAGGTCATCATCTCCTGCTGATGATGAATTATATTGTCCTCGCCTACAAAGAATATCTGTTTGTGAATTTCCCCCTGCACTATAACTTTATTCTCTATTACTTCTGTCTCTAAATTCTCTACCACTGCATCAATATTTTTTATCTTAATGGCCGGCACCTGCAGTTCAACAACATTCTGCAGTTGCTGGCTTTCCGTTCTATCTCTTCTCATGTCACTGACCTCCTTTTCTCAACAGTACTCTATTATATGCCCACTCTTTTAAGGTGTGTCCTTGAGCAGACCAGGGAAAATGAGGTTTTAATACTTTTTACATTATTTTTTTAATCTAAAGGGCAGGCACCTGGGTGCCTGCCCTTTTCTCAGCTCCTGGTAACGGGGTTGCAGAAATGGAATATACCATCAACACCATTGATGAATACTTCCAGCTGCTCAATCCGGGATACTTTCAACAGAAGACGAGCCAGGACCTTTAAATTCACTGTAAATGGAGGATCCAGGGTAAATGCTGCTGCCAGCTCAGAAACATATATTTGCACATCAATAGTGTTCTCTGGATTCTGTAAGGGAATAATTACTTTATGAGGAAGCTTGAGAGCTGGTGATAGGCCGGGCACATCTACATGTTCACTGAAATCTATGCTCTGGGGCTGATGATATACTATATCGTCCACCCCTTTATATATGATATTTATGAAAACTGTGCCCTGAACCATAATCTTGTTGCGGAAGATCTCCCAGTGGAGATTGTTAACCCGCAATCGCACATCCATGACCTCTTCAGCAGCATTATTCAGTATTACCGTAGCATCCAGATTCTCTATCTGAATCACATGGTCCCCAATGAGCCGGAGGGTTTTCATAGTAGTACTTGTCTTCAACTCTGCTCCTCCTTTCCCTATTCAATATCATTATATGATAATATATATAATGTGTGATAGATAGAGGAGCATTAGCTGTACAATAAAAAAGGGCGGCTTTGAGTCCGCCCCTTTTTCTATCGGGCAATGAAAAGTTGGGTGAATATTTTTCCGTGAGGACCACCACTGGCAATGCCTACACCAACATGGGTATATCCGGCTCTCAGGATATTGGCCCGGTGCCCAGAGCTGGCCATCAGGGCATTATGCGCCCTCTCAACACTGGAAGCTCCAGCAATATTCTCCCCGGCATAGCGGAAAGATATGCCGGCATTACGGAGCATGGTTGAAAAGTAACCGTAGGTAGGAGAATAATGGCTGAAATAATTGTTGCGAACCATGTCCTGGCTCTTAAGCCGGGCTACCCGAGAAACATCAGCATCAACCTGCAGGGGGCGTAACCCCCGGGATGTTCTTTCATTGTTGAGGAGGTTGGCCATCTGCTGCTCTTCATGGGATAAGCCTGGGCTTGGTGGAGGGGGATCAGGTTCTTTCGGTGGTGAGGGACGGGGAAAATGCTTCTGGAATGTGCTGGTAGGCTGGAAATGAAACTGTGAAGCTTCTGCTGTTGAGATAGCTACAACACTGAAAACGAGAAGTGCAGTCAATAGGATTATCAGGTTCTTCTGACGCAACGACATTCTCCTTTCATTTACTGTTTTTTATTTACCTCCTCACAGTGATTATAGCACAGGTTTGTCCCAACTTATGATGTAAGTCATGGGAAACATGCCACAAAACTCCTGGTACTTGTTTCTCCCCCAGAATATTCCTGAAGCTGATTGACAGCAAACCAACCTTGATATATAATATCCATCTAGACCGGACAGTCGGTCGAGTAGGGAGGGATTTTTTTATGGATACTCGAAGAAAGATCATGTCGTCGGCTGTTAATCTCTTTGCCCGCAATGGCTATCACAGCACCACCATGGAGATGATTGCTGAAGAAGCCGGCCTGGGCAAAGGGACTCTTTACTGGCATTTTGCCAGCAAAGAGGATCTTTACCGGGGAATAATTCAGGCGGGTTTGCAAGAGTACTCAAGCTTTGTTGAGAATTTGCAGGAAAAAGAGCTTACCTATGAGGAAAAAATTCGAGCCATAATCAAATTTAAAATCCGGTTCTACCTTCGCCATAAACCCCTGGCCAGTGTCATAATGGCTAACCTTGATGAACTGGGTGCTGATTTTAAGAAACGAATGTGGCAGGAGCAGAGGAAGAACAATCAGACCCTGGCAGATATCTTCCTGCAGGGCAAAGAAGAGGGAGTATTCAAAATAGAAGATCCTCTCCTCACCGCCCGGGCTTTCAATGGTATGGTTGATTCAGTTCTCTTCAGCCCGGATCTAAATCAGGTTAACGGAAAAGTTCTTTCCGGGGTACTGGAAAACTTAATATTTCGAGGAATTTTAAAGACTTAAGCAGGGAGTGGAGTGTAATGTTGAAGAGTTTTTTGTGTATATCTATTCTTATGTCCAGCCTTCTATGGGTAGCGCCGGCTCCCCTGGAAGAAATAACTCTGGAGGAGATGATACAGAAAGCCCTGGACCATCACCTGGATTATGCCATGGCTGAAGTCAACCTGGAAAATGCCCTCCTGGATTATGAAAAAACCAAGGCCAGCAATCTCATGACTGGCTCAACTTATATTGAATATCAGGCCGAACTCATAAAGCTGCAAGCAGAAGACACCTTCCGGCAAACAGAAAACATGGTAATCATTGAAGCGGTTCAGCAGTATTTCCAGTTGCTGCAAGCTAAAATGGATATTCATATCCGGGAAAAGCAGGTAACGCTGGAGGAGAAACTTCTGGAAGAAACCCGCAACCAGGTGGAAGCTGGCCATAAAGGCACCTTAGAACTCCTGCAGCAGCAGAATTCGTATGACAGTGCTCTTTTCAACCTTGAACAGGCAAGAAATGAATACGAAGAACTCCTGGCAGAAACTGCTGTCAGACTCCATATGCCGGAAGAATATATTGTACCCCTGCCGGTTCGCGCTCCTGACAAATTCTGGGAAATGAGCAGTCAGGAGGTCCGGGAGAAAGCTTTCCAAGAAAACAAAAGCATACTTCTGCGAGAAAAACAGTTAAAGCTGGCTCAGCTAGACCTGGAAAGGGCCCTGGTCAGTGCCACCCCGGATCTTGATAGAAAGAAATTGAAAAACAATGTTATCCTAGCAGAATTACAGCTGCAAAAAGTCCAGGAAGATTTAAGGAGCACAGCCACTCAGCATCATTCCACCCTCAATCACAGCAAACGTAACTTGCAGCTAGTCCAGCAAAATCTGGAGCAAGCCCGGGAAAACTATGAAATCATTTCTTCCCAGAAAAAATCCGGCCTGAGAACAGAAGGGGATCTCCTGGCAGCTGAAATTGCCCTCCTGCAAGCACAATACAGTCTTACAGGAACAATCAACAATTACTATCTGAATCTTCTCAGGCTACAACAACTTCTGGGTTATGAGATTGGAGTGTTTCTAGATGAAATTCGCTTCTAATATGTTTATTCTTATGCTGATACTCCTCTTCTCCAGCTCCCATCTTCAGGCAGATAAACTATCCTTAGAAGATGCACTACACCTGGGTTTGGAAAACAGTCCCTCCCTGCAATCCTTAAGGGATAATCTGGCAGAGATTGAGAGTTCCCTGATCCAAATTCGGGGCATGACTTTCTGGCAGGTTGACATAGGAGGCAGTGCTTCCCATGTCAGGGATGTTCGCAAACAACCTCCCCTCTTAACTGATGAAGACCTGGAAGAACTCAAAGATAGATACCCCTCCATAGATGATGATTGGTGGGATGCTCTTAAAGACTCCCTGGCTGAAGATGAAATTGTCGAAACAGAAGTACAAAAGCTGGAGGGTAAGATTTCTGCTTCCCGATATTTCCCCTGGGGTTTAATGATCCGGCCGGAAGTTACTTTCACTGAAACTGACCCCTTTGAATTTGAGAATCCAGAAGAGAATATATCCTTCAACCTGGCCGGTAGCATGGATCTCTTCCCCTGGATTCCCACTGAACCCATGCAGCAGCTAAAAACTCTAGAAGCCAATTTACAGCGGGCACAGATATCCCTTAAGTTCCAGCAGCAGCAAAAACTGCTAGAATGGCTGGAGGATTTCCTGGATATCATGAGAGGGCAAAGGCAGCTGGAACTTGCTGAGTTAAACCAGGAGCTGGCCAGTAAGCAGCTGGAACAAACAGAGAAGCAGAAAGAAGCCGGGGAAGGCGGGGAACAGCAGGTCTTAGCTGCCCGAATCGGCCTGAAACAGGCTGAAATGCAACTGCAGCAAACCCAAAGCAGTCTGAAAATGAAAAAACGAGCCTTCTACCAGGACCTGGGAATCCCGGCCACAGGAGAATTTACCTTTTCCAGCAATGATCCACTCCTTCAGGACATAATCAGTCGGTTGGAGAAATTTTTCCCCCAGGAAAAAGATCCAGAAATACTCCTGGAAAGGGTTCTGGCTACAAATCCTCGTTACCTGGCCAGCGCTATGGAGGTAGAGCTTTTGATTGAGGAACTCAACTGGAAAAAAACTGATCTTTATCCTCAGGTCTCTCTATCGGGAAACTACAATTACCAGAAAGATGCCCATAACTGGTCTGTTGGAGTAAATGTATCCTATAACATTACTGATGGCAGACAAACCCGGGAGGCCATCAGCAGCCTGGAAAATAAGCTGAAAGCTGCCCGGAGGGAAGAAGATCTTGTGGTTGCAGATTTAAAGCTACAGCTGGAAAACCTGTTGAATCAGGACTACATCAATCAACTAAACCTGGAAACCTTAATCCTGGCATTAGAGAGAGCTGAACTGGAAGAAATGCTGGCTCATGAACAGTACAATAAAGGCCTGATAAATGAGCTGAGCCTGCAGCAAAAAATTCTGGCCCGTAAACAAGCCCAGCTTGATTACCTCACGGCCCATGACCGGCTCCTGATCAGTACACTAAATCTGGCCCACTTCCTGGGCCTGGATCAATACCAGCTGGGAGGGATAATAAAATGAAAAGAAAATGGATTGCTGCAGTTCTGGTACTCCTGATACTGATAGGAGGGGGCTTGCTCCTGCGCCAGGCAGCAAGAAATAGAATGCTGGAAATGCAGCAGAACATTACTCAAGAAATGATAACAAAAGTAGAGCGGGGAACGCTTAACCAGATTATCTCAGGTCTGGGCACTCTGCAACCCAATCAAGAAAAAAACCTGGCCTTTCCCTCAGGAGGCGAAGTCAAGAAAGTTGCTGTATCCGAAGGAGACCGGGTGGAATCTGAACAGGCTCTTGTCTACCTGTACGACACACAGGAACGCCTTAATTACCTGCGAGCTTTAAACGCTTATGAGTCAATTAAAATCCACGGCCCAGCCTCCCAGGTAAAAGAACAGGAACTAAGCCTGCACCTGGCAGAGAAGAACCTGGAAGCTACTGTTTTGCGAGCACCTTTCCCGGGCCTTATCTCCCAGGTTAATGTGGAAGCAGGAGACTTTGTCAGTACCGGCCAGGCCCTTATAAATATTGTGGATGACAGCTCCTATACGGTAAGGATAAACGTGGAAGAGACTGATAGTATGCTCCTGGAAACCGGGCAAAAAGCTTTAATTACTCTTGACGCCTTTCCAAACTCTGAGTTTCCCGGCCGTGTTGAGAGAATCTCTTTCCGGACTGAGAACAACCTGGTTCCGGTTACCATCCGGCTTGATGAGAGAAAGGATAGGTTCCGCCCAGGCTTTTCTGCTGAAGTTGAGATAATAGTGAAAACTGCTGAAGATGCATTAATAGTACCCATAACTGCTGTTTTTACCCATGAAGATAAGGAATATGTGGTGCTAAAAGAGAATGAAGAGCTGATTCCCACAGCAGTTAATACTGGAATGAAAAGCGGGATATATCTGGTTATTACCCAGGGACTAACAGAAGGAGATCAGGTCCTGAAAAATGCCTATCAATTCTCCGGACGGGAAAATGTCAATCCCCTGCTAATGCATCAAGGACCTTTCAGATAGGAGTGGACCAAAATGATGCAGATAGAAAATCTAGAGAGAGTTTATCATCTGGGTAAGGCTAATGTTGCCGCCCTTAAAGGAGTTTCTTTTAATATTGAGGATGGTGAATTTGTAGCCATAATGGGGCCATCCGGTTCAGGGAAATCAACACTTATGCATATACTGGGCTGTCTGGATCGCCCAACCCAGGGCAGATATTACCTGGAAGGACACGATATCAGCAAACTCTCCGACAATCAACTGGCAGAAATAAGGAATAAAAATATTGGGTTTGTTTTTCAGCAGTTTAACCTCCTGCCCCGGATGAATAGCCTCCACAATGTTGAAATCCCCCTTATATACCGGCATACCCGACGAAGTACCCGGCTGGAAAAAGCAAAAAAAGCCCTGGAACGAGTAGGACTGGGGGAAAGACTGCACCACAAGCCCAGCGAGGTTTCTGGCGGTGAAAAACAACGAGTTGCCATAGCCAGAGCTCTCATCAACGACCCCTCCCTAATCCTGGCTGATGAACCAACCGGCAACCTTGATACCAGAACCGGCAACGAAATAATGAAAATCTTCCACAATCTAAACCAGCAGGGACACACCATAATAGTGGTAACTCACGAAAATGAAATTGCCCGCCAGGCCCGGCGAGTTATCCGGCTCCGGGACGGACTCATGGTGGGAGACGAGGTGATTGGAAGTGCTGTTTGAATCCTTCAAGATAGCCATCTCCAGCTTACAGGCCAACAAGTTAAGAACTTTTCTCTCCATGCTGGGCATAATAATTGGTGTTGGAGCAGTAATTTCCATAGTCTCCATAGGCTCCGGAGCTCAAATGGAAGTAACAGGACAGATTGCCGGCCTGGGTTCCAATGTCATCAATATAATGCCTGGCGGGGCCAGGATGACCGGCGGACAGCTCACTGCTCGAACTGCTGATAATTTCACTCCTGAACTGGCTGACTATATTCACATGTTGAGTCCTTCGGTACAAAACATTATCCCCCAGATCCAGGATAGCGGGGCTTTCACCTATAGAGATGTCAGGGTGCAGGCAACAATCATAGGAACCAAGCCGGCCTTTCAGGAAATAAATTTATACAATCCCTCTGCTGGGCGTTTTATCAATCAGGGAGACCTGGAAACAGCCAGTCAGGTAGTTGTTCTGGGATCCAGGTTGGCTCGAAATATCTTCGATGGTGAGGACCCTCTGGGGAAAAGAGTTCGACTGGAAATTAACCGACGGGTACTCCTCTTAACCGTGGTAGGAGTAATGGAAGAACGGGGAGGGAACTTCATGGGAAATTTCGACACCCAGGCTTATGTCCCGTTCTCCACCTATACGCAAAAAATTTCCAGCACCCAGAATATCTCACAGTTCCTGGCCCAGGCTCGTTCCGCAGACGAATCTAGGGAAGCTGTGGCCCAAATTGACTACTTCCTGAGCACCTACCTGGAGGATGAAGATAACTATATGATTTTGAGCCAGGAACAAATTCTGGATGTTATCCATCAGGTAACCCGGACCTTGAATATTATGCTGGGGGGAATCGCCGGTATCTCCCTCCTGGTAGGGGGAATTGGCATCATGAATATTATGCTGGTTTCGGTTACAGAGAGAACCCGGGAAATAGGAATCCGCAAAGCCCTGGGCGCAAAAAAAGCCCACATTATGAATCAGTTCCTCATTGAGGCTCTGACTCTGAGCAGCCTTGGTGGCCTTGTGGGCACACTGCTGGGCTGGCTGGGCGCATTTGTAATTGCCAGCTTTGGTGGCTGGGCCCTGGTTGTATCACCAGGTTCTGTGGCCCTGGCACTGGGCTTCTCACTGCTGGTAGGCCTTTTCTTCGGACTTTACCCGGCCTACAAAGCAGCCAATATGGACCCGGTAATCGCTCTGAGTTATGAGTAATCAGCGAATACGCTGCTCACCCCACCTTCTCTTCATAGGCCCCATGATTCTTCCCAATCCCAGGGATAGGATTAAAAGCCCCAAAATAGTCCAGTTACCAAATAACACATAAGGGGAAAACTCTTCACCGCTGGAGTGGACGGTAACCTTTTCAGCATGCTCCTCTAGCGTTGGGAATAATACCACCTGTCTGCCCCGGTCATCTACAAACCCAGAATAACCTGTATTGGCAGCTTTAATAATAGGCTTGCGAACTTCCACTGCCCGCAGTACCCCAACAGACCAGAGGAGGTATAATCCCTGGGAATCCTTAAACCAGGCTTCGTTGGAAATATTAATCAGGAAGTCTGATTCCCTGCTCATCTTCCTTACCAGCCAGGAATTATAAATTTCATAGCAGATGGGACTGGCCCATTCTACCTCCTTAAACTCAAAGGTCCTGAGCTCCTCCCCGGGTGAGGTAGGAGCAAAGCCAGTGTCAACCCAGCCAAAAACTGAAGAAAAAGGAATATATTCACCAAACGGTGCCAGCCACATCTTGTAATAGTGGTCGACAATCTCCCCTTCAAGGATAAGAAAGGCACCGTTATAAACGTTGAAATTTTCCCTGGTCAATATTCCCACAAAGAGAGGTGTCTCTAGATCTCTAATATCTCTTGACAGCTCTTCCCAGGCTCTTCTCTGCCAGGCCGGATCTATGGGAATGGATGATTCAGGCCACAAAAGCATGTCCACCTGGCCGGTTAGCTTTCGGGATAAATCCATGTGAATGCCAATATTGCGATCCTGTAAAGCATAAACCCAGCGCTCTTCCTGGGGAATATTTCCCTGCACCAGACCAATATCCATAATTTTCTCCTGGGGAACCTGTAGCTGCCAGTGCCCGTAGGAAAAAACACAGAGCACAGCTGCTAAAACAACCAGAACTGTCCGCTTAAAGCTCATGGGATAAATTAAGATATAATATATGCCAGTATTCAAAAGAGCAAGAAAAAAGCTAATCCCCCACAAGCTAAAAATGTCGGCAATCTGCAAAACATAAGGGTAGGGAGCTTGTGAATATCCTAAGAACCCCAGGGGCAGGTGAAAAAATACCAGGCCCCTTAAAATCTCCAAACCTGTCCAGAGTACTGGCAAAGCCAGAAGAGGCGAAATACTTCTCTGTCGTAAAATAACCCCAGCCAGGTAACTGAAAATACCCCAGGAAAGACCCATAACAGTGAATAAAATGAGCAAACCAATAAGTCCTGGTATTCTGGCATTGCCCCCATATTCATAAACAGGAATGCCCAACCACCACAGAAGTAGAATAAAAAAAATTGTTCCCCCAAACCAACCGGCTAAAAAACTTTGCCGGGAAGGACTCCTGCCAATCATCAGGAGTAGAGGAACAAGTGCTGCCCAGGCCAGGAAAGCCAGTTTGGGAAAAACCATGGCCAGGAACAGGAGAATTGCTGTAGATGCTGCTCCAAGAAGCGCAAGGAATTTATTCACTTCATTTCCCCCTCTTCTTTTTTTCCTCCCTTTTGTAGTTCGCCAGGATCCGCCACAAATCCTGCCAAAAGGTTTTCATAAGCTTTATAAGTCTCTTCTGCTGCCCGCTCCCAGGTATAATTTCCCCTGATGTGCTGGGGCAGATCCCTGGGGGGAGGCGAATGAAATGCTTCGTGTAAGGCTTCTTTTAGTGAATGAAGATCATAGGGATTGCAGTAGTGGGCATAATCACCAAAATATTCCCGGGCAGTCCCTATGCTGGTTGTGAGTATTCTACTTCCCTGCACACCTGCTTCCAGGCTGACCAGTCCAGGAGTTTCGAAATAACTGGGTAAAGCATGAAGACGAGCATCCCGGTACGCTCTGGCCAGGCGGGAGGGAGTCATGCTGGGCAAAAACAGGATTCTCTGCGAGGCAGTAGCCCGACATTGTTGAAAATAGGCAGTATCGTTCACCGGCCCAATAAATACCAGGGGAAAACCCAGATCTTTCTGGGCCTTTATAAGTTTCAATTGATTCTTTCTCCGGGAGAACCGGGCTACCATGAGAACATAATCATAAAAACCATGCTCCCTGTTAAAAGCTCCGGGTTCTACCGGGGCAACAATATCCCCAACACCATTGGGGATTAAACGATAGGGTTTTTCTACACCTGTATCCTGTACCAGACATTCATATTCACCCTGGCCATTGGGCAAAAGCATGTCTGCTTTTTCCAGGATTTCCCGGCGCCTGATCATATTATCCTGCCATTTTCTTAGAGCTCCGGGTTTTTCTTTTTTTAAGAAACTCTCCTGATTCCAATATATAGGTGATAGTAATAAAGGCATGCCTTTTTTGCTGGCGGCCAGCACCTGAGAATAGGTTTCTCTAATTCGGGTAAGGTTGAACCCATGAACCAGATCGTAACCAGCAAAACCGGGGTTAAGATCTGTGGAGATATCCACTACCACCTTTAATTTTTCCAGCTTCTCTTTCGTTCTGAAAATTTGCACCGTATCGCCAGCCATTACCTTAAGTATATCCGGACGAACCATAAATAAAACCTTCATAATGGTTTCTTCCCTTCCAGGTAGTCATTGATAACTTGCGGATGGGAGCCAGTAAATGGAGTTGTCTTGATAGGATAATCAGGTGGTTCATAATCCCAGTCGGGCTCACCTCCAGGAGTAAGAAGATTTACATCACCCCGCCGGTTATCATTATATTTGATCCGGGGTCCCAACGCATAGTGGTAGTGGAAGAGATGCAAATGGGGTAGACGGAGCCGCCGGGAATGTTCCCAAAGAGGTTTTTCCTGGTACAAGAGGTGGCAATGATGGGAACTTTTGCTGTAGCTCAAACCTTCTCTTCGGCCCATCCGGCAGATATACCCCAGCCAGTGGGGATCTTGAGCTGTACTCAAACGCAGCGTGTTCATATCCCTCCAGAATGGCAGGTAACGAAACTCATATAAATCATACCTTTTATCTCCTGTAAGTCGGGGCAGGAATGATTTGAATCTATCATCCATAAACTCATCACAATCAAGAACCAAAACCCATTCTCCCCTGGCCTGCTCCAGCAAAAACTGTCTCCTCTCCCCTTCTTTCCAATCAGGAGAATAGGGAAGGCCCTCTTGCGAGCTCTGCCAGACCCGAAGACCGGGGTATTTTTTTTTCTGCTCCAAAAGTATTTCATAGGTACCGTCACAACTCCCCCCATCCAGGACACATAACTCAAAGGCAAAAGAAAAAACGGCCTGAAGAAAAAGGGGTAGAAAAAAGATTTCATTGAGAACCGGAGTTATCACTGACAATTTCATTCTTCTCTATAACCCCCTCCCGGTAACTCCACTTCTGGTTAAATAACTTTTCACTCTCCCGGTAATAGAGTTGTTTGGTGCCCCGGTTACCAGAACTGCCTCCATGAACTTGAGCAGGATCAAAAAAATGAATAACCTGACTTCCTGGACAAAAGAGAACCCTGTAACCTAAGTATTGAGCCCGAAAGCAGTAATCCAGGTCTTCAAAATAAAAAAAATACCTTTCATCCAGGTAACCTATGGTCGAGATTAGAGATCTTTTGAGCATAAAACAAGCACCGCTGACACTTAGAGAATCAAGAGGTTCAGAGAATTCAATTTCTGCAGCTAATTGCCCCCAGGCCCTCATCTTAAAATTGTGATCTGTACCGGCACCTACAATTTTCCCCTTCTCATCTACTAAGAGGGGAGAACAGATGGCTATTTTACCATCCTCTTCCATGGGGAAAAGCAGCCCTTC
>PUNT01000260.1 GCA_003551905.1 Halanaerobiales bacterium | reverse complement strand
GGGGGGTTGATCTTACTGAATATTTTCAGTGGGGCCATCAAGACCTACAGGGCCATGTTCCTGCAGGTCAAGGAAGCCCCCTTTATTGAAGCAGCTCAGGCCTATGGAGCAGGTCATGGAAGGGTTATTTTCCGTTACCTGATTCCCCGTATGGTACCCATGTTGATTCCCAGTTTTGTTCTGGCCATTCCCAACTTCGTTTTCATTGAAGCTACCCTGGCCATGCTGGGACTTGGTGATCCTGTCCTTCCTACCTGGGGGAAAATCCTGCATGATGCCTACCATAATGGAGCCCTTTTCAATGAGTACTATTACTGGGTTATCCAGCCTGCTGTACTTCTCATGCTCACAGGTTTAGGGTTTGCCATGGTGGGCTTTTCTCTGGACCGAATCTTTAATCCCAGGTTGAGGGGGGTTTAATATGACAGACAATCTAGCACTGAGATTAGAGGATTTGACCCTGCATTTTAAAACCCGCAACGGTATACTGGAAGCGGTGGAAAATGCCCAGCTGAAACTGGCCAAAGACCGGTCCCTGGTAATAGTAGGGGAATCTGGTTGTGGAAAAACCTCCCTGGCCCGGGCAGTTCTGCGACTTTTGCCTAAGAATGTTGCTCGCTATAGTGGAAAAGTATATATAAACGGTACTGACGTTATGCCTTACAGCAATGAAAAATTCCGCAAGGAAGTTCGCTGGAGAAAAATTGCTTTCGTTCCCCAGGCAGCAATGAATTCATTAAACCCTGTTGTCCGGGTAGGGGATCAGATGGCAGAACCCCTGCTGGTTCATAAGATGGTATCCAGCAAGGACGAAGCATTGAAGACAGCCAGGGAAATGGCTGGCCTGGTTGGTTTACCTGGTGATTTTATTCAACGTTATCCCTTCGAACTGAGTGGGGGTATGCGCCAGCGGGTTATCATTGCCATGGCTTTAATGACCAAGCCCGGACTGGTTATTCTGGATGAACCCACTTCTGCCCTGGATGTTCTAACCCAGGCCAATATTATGAATGTCTTGAAGAGGATTAAGAAGGAATTTGATATGAGTTTTATCCTTATCACCCATGATATTGCCACTTCCAGTGAACTTTCAGAAGAAATTGCCGTAATGTATGCCGGCCAAACAGTTGAAGCCAGCGATGCAGCCAGGTTCTATGAAGAACCATTCCATCCCTATTCCAAGAAACTCATGGCCAGTGTTCCTACATTGCGGGGAGAGAAAAAACTGGAATTCATTCCCGGGCAACCTCCCAGTTTGATAAACCCTCCAGCTGGTTGTCGATTTGCTGAGAGGTGTGATTCGGAATTTGACAAATGCCAGAAAGAACCACCTTTATTCGAACCGGAAGAAGGCCGGCGAGTTAAGTGCTGGTTACACGAGTGAGGGATGATGATGACAGAAGCTATTCTAACCAAAAAAGATGTCCTATTGTCAGTGAGAAATCTGCACACCTGGTTTGAAGTACGACAGTATGGATTCCTGGTTGTAGGCAATGTTCGGGCAGTGGATGGGGTTGACTTTGACCTGGGTCGCAGCGAAGCTGTTGCCATTGTTGGTGAGAGCGGATGTGGCAAGAGCACTCTGGCCAGGACCATCCTGGGTCTGGAACAACCTACTGCTGGGGAGATAATTTTTGATAACAAACGAGTTTCTGGAAAATGGCTGAAAAGCGATAAGGTAGATTTTGAACTCTCAGAAGAAGAAGAAAAGATGCTGGAAGAAATGGAACAGATAGACATGAAGCAGTACCGGAGCCAGGTGGGATATGTGCAGCAGGACCCTTATGGAGCTCTGCCACCCTTTATGTCCATAAGAAGAAGCCTGGAAGAACCAATGGTTATTCATGGCATTAAAGATAGGGATGAACGGGAGCGTCGTATCCGGGAAGTTATGGAAGCAGTGAAACTTACACCAGTGGATGAATATATTGATAAGTATCCCCATATGTTGAGTGGCGGTCAGCAGCAGCGGGTGGTTATTGCCCGGTCGAAAGTGCTCAACCCTAAATTCATTGTGGCAGATGAGCCGGTTTCCATGCTGGATGCGTCAGTCCGGGTAGAAATACTGCAGATTTTACGCAAGCTGCAGGAAGAAAGCGGACTGAGTGTAATTTATATAACCCACGATCTGTCAACGGTTAAATTTTTCTCCGAGAGAATATTTGTCATGTATGGAGCCAAGATGGTTGAGCAGGCACCGGTTAAAGAGTTACTGGATAATCCCCTGCATCCATACACTAAAGCCCTGCTGGAAGCTACATCCGATCCTGATGCAGAGAATGTAAAAACCTTCAAAAAAGTACCGGCAGGTGAGCCTCCCAGCCTCCTCAGTCCTCCCCCAGGATGTCGTTTTCATCCCCGGTGTGAATATATGATTGAAGGACTGTGTGATAAGGAAGAGCCCAAAGGCTTTTTCCGGGGAGAAAGACACCGGGTTGAATGCTGGCTTTACAAGGACTGAGGCCAATGGATGTCAGTGTAAAACAGATTATTGTTGCCATAGTAATTCTTTTAGCCAGCTGGCTGGTGATATTTTTCTCAGCAATAACTATAATTGAACCTTCCTTTACCGTGCTATTTATGGCTTATGGCTTTTTTGTAGGAGGGTTATTCCTGGGTTTCAAGGGAGTATTTGAGTATACTCGGGGGCCCAAGAAAAAAGAAAAAGAAGAAGAACAGGATGAATTCAAAGAATGGTACCGCTAGCAATTGACTGATACAACCATACCCCTGTGCCCTGCAGGGGTTTTTTCTTTATGAGTAATGGATTGCAAGGAAAAAAGTATACTGTTGCAGAACTATATCTATAACAGGTGGAAAGTAAATCTCAAAGAAAATGAAATTAATTCCATAAGGAGGTGCTGGTATAGTTGAAAAGTCCGTCAGTTAAAGAAAGGAGTAACCCATCTGGTAATCCCATGGTGAGGTGGAGTTTTTTTCTTTTGCTACTGCTGACAATTATCCTTTTGCTGTCAGCGGTTTTTCCCCTGGGCTACGTATCTTTTGTACATGCCAAGGATATGGGAAAGCTGCAAATCACAGTGATTTTTCAGGAAACCGATGTTACTTTAAAAGCTCAGGTTGTTCTCATCACAGGATTTTTCCCTATTGTTTTATCTTCTGGGGAGGATAAGGTAGTGGATCTATCTGCAGGTACTTATCAGATGACAGTTAATAACCCTGCTACTCACATACTGCATATGCCAGTAATAAAGGAAGTTACCATAGTTGCTGGTCAGGAGAAGAAAATAACTGTGGAGTTGCAGCCCTTGACAGTTGATACATTACCTGGCACACCTGATCCGGTTGAAATAGATGAACCTAAACTTGAACCCGGGAAAGCTACAGACCAAGAGCTAAGGGAGCTTTTGGATTCAGAAGATGAAGATCTGCAACTTCAGGCTTTTAATGAACTCCAT
>PUNT01000054.1 GCA_003551905.1 Halanaerobiales bacterium | reverse complement strand
TACAGAAGGGATAGAACTCATGGATTTTAAACAAGAAATTTTACCACTTTTTGCTGCACTGGGCATGTCGGTAATCTTCGGTTTTTCTTTCATTTTTACCAGAGGTGCCCTGGAATACATAGAACCCATACATTTTCTGGCTTTCCGGTTTTTTCTGGCTGCAGTACTGGTTAACATCCTCAGGTTCACAGGTATTATAAAAGTAAGAAAAGGTAGCTTTAAGCCCCTTCTCCTCCTGGGAATATTTCAGCCAATTCTCTATTTTGTATGTGAGACTATTGGTATCAAACTCACTTCAGCCTCAGAAGGGGGTATGATGGTTGCCCTAATCCCTATTTTTACAGTCACCATGGCCTATTATTTTCTGAAAGAAAAACCTCACCCCCGGCAGGTTTTCTTTATTATTCTCTCTGTAGCCGGAGTTTTGCTCATAACAACCATGCAACTGGGTCAGGAAGCAGGAAGGAATTTTTTCGGCCTTTTAATTTTGCTAGGAGCACCTATATCCGGAGGAGCTTTTACAATCCTTTCTCGCCGGCTTTCCACCTCTTTTACACCCCTGGAAATGACCTATGCAATGATGAACCTGGGTTTTTTGTTCTTTGCTGGTTTGAGCCTGGGGCAGCATCTCTGGCAGGATAATATTTCTTCCTTCCTTTTACCCCTTTATGAGCCAGCAGTATTACAGGCTGTCCTCTATCTGGCTACCCTTTCTTCTGTTGTAGCTTTTTTCCTGGTTAATTTCGCCCTCTCCCTCCTACCTGCCACCCGGCTCAGTGTTTTTCCCAGCCTCACAACCCTAATTGCTGTTGTTGCCGGCATTACAATTCTGGGAGAAAACCTTTACTGGTTCCATTTTCTGGGTGCTCTTAAAATTATCCTGGGAGTTTGGGGCACCAATTATTATTCCAGCTTACTGACTGTCCGGAAAATAGAGTAAACTCATTGTTTTTTGCCAAACCCACCACCACCTGGTGTCTCAATCCTCAGGATATCTCCTTTTAGCAGGCTGGCAGAAAACTTGCCCGGTTTTATCATCTCCTGACCATCTCTAATTATAATATTCTTACCTGGTGAACCCGGCTCCCCTCCAGAAAGCCCATATGGAGGGTATTTTCTTCTCTCTGACAAAACATTTACATGGGCATCAGTAAGCAAGCGTAACTCCCTTACTATGCCATCCCCCCCTCTTCTGTTGCCAGTACCACCGCTTCCCCGGCGAACGTGATAAGATTCAACCCTGAGGGGATAATCAAACTCTAGGGCTTCTGCAGGCGTATTCATTGTATTGGTCATGTGTGAATGAAGTGCATTTGCCCCATCCTCTTCCTTGCTAGCACCTGTACCCCCACCAATAGTTTCGTAATAAGTAAAATGTATGTTTCTAAAACCATCCCACCCCCCAATGGTCACATTATTCATGGTCCCCTGGCTGGCTGCTGGAATTATTTCTGGAAGGGCCCTTGAAAGAGCACCCAGGAGAACATCCACAATCCGCTGGGAGGTTTCAACATTTCCTGCTGCAACTGCTGCAGGGAATTCTGCATGAAGGACACTTCCACTTTGGGTAACTATTCTCAGTGGGCGAAGACATCCGGAATTTTTGGGTATTCTCTCTTCACCAAGAGCAGAAATAACATAAAGCACTGCTGAAACCGTTATGGCGTATACAGCATTAACCCCTCCAGCAACTTCCTGAGATGATTTTTGAAAATCTATCTCCATCTCATCATCAAAAATAGTGATTTTGACTTCCAGGGGAATATCCTCTGTT
The DNA here is from genome assembly GCA_003551905.1 of Halanaerobiales bacterium. GTDB lineage: Bacteria > Bacillota > Halanaerobiia > B1SED10-174 > B1SED10-174 > B1SED10-174. Next base: position 13,197 of record PUNT01000054.1, on the reverse strand, counting down.
CCCTGCCCATCATCATCAAGATAATCAATATATTCATACACTCCGTCAGGGATTCTTCTTATAGTTACCCGTGTCATCTCTTCTGCATAATCAATAAGCTTTTGGGAGTAAAACTTAACTGTCTCCAAACCATACTTTTTTGTAACCTCTGCTAACCTTTTTATGCCAACATTGTTGGCCATTATCTGAGAAGCAAAATCTCCTTTCCGTTCTTCCGGAGTCCTTACATTTCGTAGAACAATATTCATAACATCCTCAATAATCTCACCTTTTCTGACAATTTTAACAGGAGGAATAATTAAGCCTTCCTGAAAAATAGATGTTGCCAGGGGCATAGAACCTGCGGCCATTCCTCCTACATCAGAGTGATGAGCTCTGCAGGCAACGAAAAAATCTGCTGCACCATTTCCAGTAAAAACAGGCGCCACAATAGTAATATCCGGAAGATGCGTGCCTCCTTGAAAAGGATCGTTTAAGAAAGCCATATCTCCTTCATGAAGTTTAATGTTCTGAAGAATTGCCTTAACTGACATGGGCATTGATCCTAGATGTACTGGGATATGGGCAGCTTGCGCTATTAGCTCACCATCACCCTGGAATAGAGCGCAGGAAAAATCTCTTCTCTCTTTAATATTTGGAGAAAATGCTGTCCTGTAGAGAACTACACCCATCTCTTCTGCTATTGATGAAAGGCGATTTTTAAAAACCTCCAGCAGTACTGGATTAAAATCCATACTTAACCCCCTGAATGAATTATGAGATTCCCTATACTATCCACTTTTAATAAAGCCTGAGGAGGAACTACAGTAGTAGAAGAATACTCCAAAATAATCGCTGGCCCCTCTATAGAATTTCCATATCTTAACCTACTTCTATCAAATAGATTAGTACTCCACTTTTTGCTGGAAAACACAACATCTGCCTGCCCAAGAAAAGCACCTGGGGATAATTTATTGGTTTTTACTTCTTCTTCAGGAATATCAATTTCTCCCCTGAATACTCTTGCCCTGAGGCGCAATGTAATAATTTCAACATCCCTATCCCTGTTCTCATAGCCATAAAGATCCAAATGTTTTTTACGAAATTCCTCTTCATATTTTTCTTTAAAAGGCACTGTAATTTCATAGGATTGGCCTCTATAGCGCATATCCAGAAAACTCTCAAAAATAATTCTTTCTTCCGGATATCCCTCTTCAACTAAGTCTTCAAGGCCCTTCTGCTTTAAGTTCATCAACTCCTCCAATAATCTTTTATGTACTCCAGGATCAGAGACCTTTAGCTTTACTGTAAGAGAATAATCTCTCAACACGTTTGCCATTAACATACCGAATGCAGATAAGGTTCCAGGGTCACGAGGAATTAAAACTTTTGGGATTTGCAATAACCTTGCCAGGAATACCGCGTGCATCCCTCCTGCTCCTCCAAATGAAAAAAGTGTGAAATCTCTTGTATCATAACCCCGTTCAACTGATATAACCCGGACAGCCCTCTCCATTGCAGAGTTTGTAACAGTACAAATCCCTTCTGCCAACTGGTCTGCACCAAGACCTGCATATCTTGCCATTTCTTCAAGAAAGGGCTTTATGCGCTGGGGGAAAATTTTCATATTTCCTCCTAAAAAGTGCTCAGGCCGCAGTCTTCCCAGGTTCATATTAGCATCTGTAACTGTAATCTCCTTCCCATTTCCATAACAAATAGGGCCTGGATTAGCTCCGGCACTCTCGGGACCTACTTTGAGAGCGCCACCTGTATCCAAAGATGCTATTGAGCCTCCTCCAGCACCAACAGTATGAATGTGAATCATAGGAACCTTCAGGGGATAGCCAGAAATTTCACCCTCATAATTTACTGGTAAACTCCTATCAATAAGGCAAACATCTGTGGAAGTGCCACCCATATCAAGGGTTATTATCCTCTCTATCCCACATATTCTACCCAGCATCTGGGCACCTACAACACCACCAGCTGGCCCTGATAATATAGTACGAACTGGCTCCTTTCCAGCAGTTGAAGAAGAAATTTGCCCTCCGTTTGATTGCATTATGGAAAAATTATTTTCTCCTGTTGCTTTAGAAAGGCTATTAATATACTTTTCCATTAATGGTTTTACATATGAGTTTATTGCTATAGTTGATGTCCTTTCATACTCCCGAAATTCTGCTATTATCTCATGAGAGAGGGAATAAGAGAATCCAGCGTTACTGAGCATTTGTCCCATTATTATTTCATGTTTTGGGTTCAAAAAAGAAAACAAAAGTGATACAGCAACAGAATCCACTTCCAGCTCAAGCATCCTTTGAATAACAGCCTCACATGCTTCCAAATTGAGCGGTTCGTCTTCTTCCCCCTGCGCTGTTATGCGACCTGGAATTCCAAAACAGTAATCCCCTCTGATTACAGGGGGCTCATTTTTATATGTTAATGAATAAAGCTTCAACCGGTTCTGCCTGCCAATCTCCAGTATATCTTCAAACCCCTTGTTGGTGATCAATGCAGTTTTAGCACCTTTTCTCTCCAGGAGGGCGTTGGTGGCTACCGTTGAACCATGTACTATTCTAAAATCTTTACCGGGGGCAATAAGGTCTATTCCTTTCAGTACTGCCTGGCCAGGATCCCCTGATGTGGAAAGCACTTTCAGTACCCCCCAGCCAGACTCCTTCCTGTAGATGAAGTCGGTAAAAGTTCCCCCTGTATCCACTCCAATTTCCAGCATTTCAATTCCTCCTGCCCGGATGTCTAGCGGAACATTTTCAGGCTGTCCTGCAGTGAAGGAATATCGTAACTTCCCTGCAGGTTAAAAAACAGACGGAAAAAAGCTGGGCTGCCCTTGAGAAAAGTCTCTTTAAGTTTTTGATCCCCGGCCACAGATATCCGCCGGGCCATGTACTCACCTAGCTGGTAAAATGGCCCGTTAGAAATGAGCCCTTTATTTACCATCTCTTCAACTTTTTTCTCTTCACCCTCACTTACAAGCCTGTGGATTTTTTCCAGCAGGTTCAGACCCTGTTCAACCCCATGCATATCTGGATCTGAAATGCCAAAAAGCCCCTTGCAGGCAAACTCAGCAGTTCCCTCAAGAAAAATATAGGTGAGAACCTGGTATAGTTTTTTATGCTTTTCATCCAGGTTGCCTGGATAGGTGAGGAGGGCCTGAAATCCATGTCCTTCTCCCCGGGGACACACAGCTGCCTGAAAGCGGTGAAAGAGTTCGTGGATGGCACATGTTAAAAATGCTTCATAATTATCCTTGAAAAATTCTATATTAACCCCTGCTGTACTTTGAGTAGCCCAACCCCTAATGCCCCAGCCCACAGCCAGGGTGAGGCTGTCCTTAAACTGGAAGCCTGACGGCGCATACCCTGCCAAAACACTTAAAATAACTCTTTCAATCTGTTGCCAGTTCTCCTCAATTACTCTTAAAACCTGTTTGTAGGAACTGGCGTTCAGGTAAAGATCTGCAGTGTCAAAGAAATTTTGTGGGTTTAACCATTTCCAGATCTCCGGTACTGGCCTGGTACTGGCACCAAGGGTGAACATCCTGGCCAAGCCCTCTTCATTGATTACCGGCTCCGGAATATAGCCCAGACTGTGTCGGTGGGTTAACATTTCCTGAAAAGCTTCTTCCCTGACCAGTGAATGCACATCTTCACCAGAAGGGTCTTTAAGGTAGGAGAGAAGCCTTTTAATTCCTTTAGTTTTTAATTCTATTTCTCCTTCCAGGGCTGCCTTTACAGGTGGCAAATGCAAATCCTGCCCCTGGAAGGATAGTGGATAGGGCATTTTATCCTTTATCTGCTGAAGGGCAGCTTTTTTGCTCCTGATGAGGAGCAGAACTGCTCTGAAGAAATCCTGCTCTGTTTGCCCAATATCAAATTTTTCTGCTGCAGGGAGGGGAGATGAAAGCACCCCACAAAAACCGGCCCCCAATTTTTCCTGTTCTTCTTCCAGGATGAAAAGCTCTTTTAGATCTGACAGATGTTGCAGCTTTAACAACTGCTGCAAGAAATACTCTCCGTCTTCTTCAGAAATTTTCAATATTTCATTGATCCCATCATAGCCCCGGGCTGAGTAAAACTCTTTAAGTGAATGCCAGTTGCTGAACACAATAGTCATCTCCTATCTGTTCCATTTCTTTTAATTTAGTAACGACAGCAATCACCAGGTAGGGTATAATATAAGTTGTAGTATATGAAAAGGGGAATTACCTTGAATACAATTCTTGATGTGGCAGTACTCTATGCCCTGGGATTACTGGGCTGGCAAGCAGGTAAAAAACTCCACATTCCGGCCCCCCATGTCTTAGGTGGGATAATCCTCATTGGTTCAATGCGAATAGCAGGGATCCCTCTCCCTCCCCTGCCCCAGTTTCTCATTATCTTCCTGCAGATTGGCCTTGGGGTTATGATCGGTGGGAAATTCAGTGGGGACATTTTCGCTTCCCTGAAAAAAATTGCCCGGCCGGCTCTATTTATCTCCCTTTGGGCTTTAGGCATTACCTTCCTGGCGGGTTTCTTTATTTACCATTTTTCCCAGCTGGATCTGGAAACATCTATACTCTGTGCCAGCATCGGTGGCTTGCCGGAAATGACAATCCTGGCCCTGGCTACCGGTGCAGATCCGGTAGTTGTTGTAATTTTTCATGTGTTTCGGATTATAACCACCATACTTTTATTCCCCATCATCTTCAAAATATTAGCTGGCAGAGAAAACAGCTCCAGAAATAATAAATTCCCAATAGCAAACCAGGTGAAAAAAGATCCAGGGAACAAATCCCCACTTCTAATTATTGTCCTCAGAGCCCTGGGCACCTTTACTGTGGCCGGTGCTGCAGGCTATCTGGCAATTCTATTGAATGTGCCTGCAGGTGGTCTGGTTGGTTCCCTTCTTATTACTATCATAGCACAGCTCTTAAATTTGCCCCTCTACATTCCACCACCAAATCTCTTGAACTGGCTTCTTGTCGGAGTTGGCATAATGGTTACCAATTATATAGAGCCGGCTACCATGGCAACTCTGGCTTCAGGAGAACTGGTTCTGCCCATCATTATTTCCCTTATACTAACTATTTCCAGCTCGTTGATCATGGCCTTATTGATAAGCAAATATACCGATTTAAAATTCCAGCCAGCCCTACTGGCTTCAGCTCCTTCCGGCTTCACCATAATGACAGGTCTGGCTTTCCAAACTAACAATGACCCTCTAAAAGTATCCATGCTGCATCTATGTCGTCTCTTGACATTAAAGCTAACCATTCCTTTTCTCTTCATGCTTTTCTATTAAGGAGGCACTATTATGTTACACACCCCCAGGCTGGAAATTATCCCCCTTAATCCTGAAGAACTGGAGAAAATTGCCACAGGCAGTGACAACCTGGGCAGCCCCCATTCGACTATCTTAGAGGATCATCCTCTGGCGGAAGCCTTAAAAAACGATATACTACCTGCGGTGAGAAAAGACCTCCAGAATTTCCTCTGGTATACAGTATGGATCATTCACCTAAAAGAAAGCAAAAAAACAGCTGGCAGCTGCGGTTTCAAGGGCCCGGCAGGTAAAGATGGCTGGGTGGAAGTCGGTTTTGGCATACTACCTGCTTTCCGCTGCCTGGGTTACATGACAGAAGCATTGAAAGAACTGATTAGTTGGGCTTTAAAACAACCAGGGATTTATGGCATAACTGCCAGTACTCATAAAGATAATCTCCCCTCTATAAGGGTACTGGAAAAAGCTGGCCTGACCAGGGGAAACCTTCATGACGACCATGTTTTTTGGATAAAGAGAAGATAATCAGCAGCAATTACCAAAGGCTGATTTATTTATTCTTTCAGGAAAGAGCATTATCCAGCAATTCTAGCATTTTCTCTTTACCTAAAAGACTCATGAAACTCCCAAAACGAGGTCCTTTCTCCTGACCCATTACCACTTCATAGAAAGTCTGAAATACCTTTTTGGGTGATATATCCCGGGAACGGGCAACCTGAAAAGGTATGGACTGCATCTCTTCTTCTATCTCTCCCTCATATGCTGCTACTCTCTCCCGCAATTCCTGGAGAATTTCAATTTGGTCCGGGGAAGGAGAGACATTTTTTTTATGGGGCAGAACAAAATCCTTATAATAGTTTACAGCTTTCTCCACCAGATCATCAATAATCCCTCTATATCCTTCAGCAGCAGGATCATACTTTTCCAGATAGCCAATTATAACTTCTTTGTTGACTGTTCCTAATCCCTGTATGAGGTTGTTGATCATGGAAAAATTTATGGAAACGTTGTATTCAGGAATATCCTTTTCATCAGCAAATATATGCCACACTGGTGAATCCGGCTTTTTTGCTGTTTCTAGCTGATTATAGTTTTTTAAGTTTTCCAGGTAGTCATCCACTGACTTGGGGATTACCTGCCAGTATATACGGCGAGCTTTTCTGGGATTGAGAAAAAGGAAATGCAGTAAAGATTCCAGTGGGGCATACTGCAACCAGGCATCAACAGTTATCCCTCGACCTACACTCTTGGATATCTTGTGTCCCTCTTCATCCAAAAAAAGCTCATAGAAAAAACCCTCTGGAGGCTTTTTACCCATGAGCTTTACTATCCGGGCAGAGAGTTTAGCTGATTCAATGAGGTCTTTTCCATACATCTCATAGGCAATATCATAAGCATACCATCTCAAAGCCCAGTCAACTTTCCAGCCCACTTTTACCCGCCCACCGGTAACAGGGGCAGTTTCTTCATTACCGCACCCCGGCAATTTATCAGTATTTTCACAGGTATAGTTTATTGAACCATCTTTTGGGTTATAAGCTGTTACCCTGGTGCTATAAATCCTCCCGCACTCACTACAGATGGGGAAAAATGGAGACCATTGTTCCCTTTTCTCCTCTCCTATAGTAGGCAGGATGATATCTCGAACTCTCTCCACATTCTCCAGCAGGAGAAGTAAACCTTCATCAAAGTCCCCGCTATTGTAAGCATCCTGGGCACTCTTAAAGTTATAATCAAAACCATAGGCACCTAAAAATTCTTTTAATTTGTTGTTCATATGATCACTATAACTGCTGCAACAACCAAAAGGATCAGGCACATTACAAAGGGGTTTCCCCAAATTTTCATCCAGCATATCCCTGTTGGGCAGATTCAGGGGCACCTTGCGTAATCCATCCATATCATCGCTGAAGGCAATAAGTTGAGTTGACCATCCCTGTAAAAATTCCAGCGCCCTTCTCACCCAGGTCGTTCTGGCAACTTCTGCAAAAGTACCAATATGGGGAAGCCCGCTGGGACCAAAGCCAGTTTGAAACCTAACCGGTCCTGCAGGTTTACTGGTAAATCTATTAACCAGCTTTCTGGCTTCCTGATATGGCCAGGATTTTAATGTCTGATCGTTCATAATCTGCACCTCCAGGTCATTTTTCCTCAACATTTGTTCCCACAAAAAAGAAATTCTATTATTCTATAGTTTATCTTATGAAAGTTCAGTTTTCAACCACTTATTGTCTTTTAAAAAAAAACAGGAACTGAGGCAAATTATTCTCTCTCAGTTCCTGGGAATAAGGTAATATTATTCCTAAATTACTGAACTGGAGATAACCTGGACTCTAAAAAAGAAGATGCCAGACCGTCAAGATCTTTATCAGCAAGAATTCCGCTCCTAAAGAGGCCCTCCATGACCAGCCAGAAGTATAAAACCCGGTAAAAATTGTCAGTAAAACCACGTCTTTTCCCATTGGGATGGGGCAAATTCCAGGTAATCAGGGGATATGATACATATTTTTTCACCCAATAATCAACTATGCTTCCGAATGTAAATACCACCTTTGGTTTTAATATGGATAACTCTTCTAGCAGATATGTGTTGATGCAATTTTCGATGCAATCCCGGGGAAAATGCCTCAAACCCTTGATGTCACCATCTTCATTTTTTAAGTTACATTTTACCAGACTGGTTAGATAAACATTTCGCAATTTTAGAGTATTCAATAGACTGATTATTAATCTCCCGTATTCATCTCCCTGAAAATAGTTAGGGTAAAAATACCTCTTATTCTCCCCATAAATCCAGGACCAGTTAACAGTTGCTTTTTTTACAACTCCCTTGTAGGAAAACTCAAAAAATTTCCCCCTATGGCAATCGGGAACCTCAAATACAAATGCAACTGGTTGTTCCCGCCAGTTTGCAATATCAGCAGGAAGCTGTCCCAGGGCCATAAAATAGTCTATAGAATGGGCAGAATGGGAAATATTAGCCAGCTTGTAAAGCCCGGTTTCACTGGCAGGGTTGATTCCTTTTTCCTCACATGATATACAAAAACCTTTTATATTATGACGGTAACTATTTTTTTTATAGCAGTTATAATCGTATTCTTTTGGTTCGGGATAATCAATTTTTATGATCTGTGAAAAATTCAACTCCCGAAGCTCTCCTATCATCCTGTAACACACACCCCCTTCTACTCTTTTTTAGCTAATTGACATACTCCCACGGCTAAAGCCATGGGATTCTGGATTCAAACAGAAACAGCCTCTGTATAAGCAGGTCTTACGTCTCCTAACCCAATGGAAGATGCCCCTTCCATATGAATATTAATGGCTGAATTCTCGTCCCTATCATGGGTCGCCCCACAAGTGCAGGTCCAGGTTCCATCAGATAGGGTTAATTTACTGTTTACTGATTTGCACATATGACACGTTTTGGAGCTAGGGTAATAAAGGACAAAAGATAATGTGGTATCCCAGGTTATATACAGCTGTATGACTGGTCTTCCATCTGTCTTTGCTCATAATATTATTATAACAATATATTAGACTAATGTTATCTGCCTATTAAACATTCATCCCACGACTGAATCCGTGGGCTTTCTGCTAGCTTCATCGTAATTATATTATAACACCTGTTACCGCCATAGCATGACGGGGTTGCATCAATCTTCTTCTTTACCCTTATATTTTAACCACCTCGGTAGCCAGGAAAAAATCCATCCCTGCCATGAAGAAGGTAGTCCACTGATAAAATCATCTATTACTCCTTGCAGCCGCCCCCAACCAAAAACTGCAATAACAATAATCCAACAGATATAAATAAGCCCCATTACAGGAACCACAACCAGGCCTATAACGAGGGGCAAAATTACCAGGGGCAAATTGAACAGTAGTTTTATGGTCTTAACAGGGTATACAATATGGAGGACAATGAAAAGAAGTAACCAGGCAATGAGCAAAAGGGGTGAGAAAAAACCCAGCCTGACAATGGCTACAGCAGTACAGAAGGCAAGGATAACATCACTCCACTCATCAGCTTCACCAATTCTAGTAGGAGGTGTTCCAGAATACCGGGCCAGAGGGCCATCAATAACATCAGTACTCCAGAGTATCATGTTCCAGATCAGGATAATATGTACAGCATGAGAGCCAGGTAACCAGGGCCAAAGAGCAAGGGCTAAAGCTCCCAAAAATCGAAACAAAGTCAAACCATCTGCTAAATGCCTGGCCCAAATTGCAGTAGTCACCTTCTTTTCAGTACCAGTTTCGCTGGTAAAAACCAACTTGCAATCACCACTCTATGTCCTGGGGAGCTATATCAATTATTATCCTCTTCCCCAGGAAATTTCAAGGGCAATAAGCGGTTGGTATATCCTATCCAGTCTCTTTCTTCATGTGCTTTTAGATCTCTTATAACCTCTGGAAATAATCTCAGAAGTATTTTTTCTAGTTTCTTTGCGCCCTGAATTGATTCTCCTTCTCCCCATTTGCGCAGGAATATGATCATTAGATTGCATAATACTTTGGGATTGGTAAGCAAGTACAGGGGAACCCACCTATTGTTTTCTGCAAAATCACAATCATGCTTGTGATGAATCTTGAAATTCTTGATAACCCCATCATCCTCAAGCCAGGAAAGCATTGCCAGTCCAGATTTTTCTATTACATTAGAACAAGCATCACATTTTATCTCCACTTGCCGTTCCCCCTTTTTGTTGAGAAATCGGCTTTTCTCTGTCCTGCTCTATTCCCCTACCAGTTCATATGCCTGTTCAATTATAATTTTTGGGTCCTTCTTTATCTTTGCCACTCCGGTTTCAATTGCTGCTTGTGCAACTGCTCCGGCTACTTCTGGAGCAACTCGCCGGTCAAAGGGATGGGGGATAACTTTTTCCGGAGATAGATCCTCTTTGACCAGGTCAGCTATGGCTCTGGCTGCAGCCATTTTCATCTCTTCATTAATATCTCGAGCTCTCACATCCAGGGCTCCCCTGAATACTCCTGGAAAAGCCAGCACATTGTTGATCTGATTTGGGAAGTCACTGCGACCGGTGCCCACAATTTTTGCACCTGCCTTTTTCCCATCATCTGGCATTATTTCCGGAATGGGATTGGCCATGGCAAAAATAATAGGATCTTTATTCATCTGCTTTACCATGGTTTCATCCACAAGATTGCCCTGGGAAAGACCTATAAATATATCTGCACCTTCCATAGCCTGTCGTAGATCTCCCTTTATATTATCAGGATTGGTAATTTGCGCCAGTTCTTCTTTGGCCGGGTTCATTCGTTCCTGCCGGCCCCGGTAGATGATTCCCAGGGAATCGCAAATAATTCCTTCTTTAACTCCGGCACTCATGAGAAGTTTTAATGTGGCAACGGCCGATGCCCCTGCTCCATTGACAACAACTCTTACCTTATTAATTTTCTTCCCCACAACTTGCAAAGCATTGTAAATTCCAGCCAGGGTAACAATTGCTGTCCCATGCTGATCATCGTGGAAAATAGCCATGTCTGTTTCTTCTTTAAGCCTGTTCTCTATTTCAAAACACTCTGGAGCAGCTATGTCTTCTAAGTTAATTCCGGCAAAAGTTGGCTCAAGCTGTTTTATGAAATCTACAACACCATCCACATCCCTGGCATTAATACACAGGGGAAAAGCATCCACACCAGCAAATTCTTTGAAGAGGACACATTTTCCTTCCATAACCGGCATACCAGCCTGTGGTCCAATGTCCCCCAGTCCCAGAACTGCCGTTCCATTGCTAACAACTGCAACCAGATTCCACTTTACCGTATAATCATATGATAATTCAGGATTAGCAGCAATCTCCTTGCAGGGCTCTGCAACACCAGGAGAATAAGCAAGGCTTAAATCGTCCTGATCTTCTACCTTAACTTTACTCATCACCCTTATTTTCCCTCTGGCTTCTCTGTGCATTTTAAGTGCCCTCTCTTTGAGACTTTCCATAAAAAAACCTCCTTCTGCTGTAGTTGTTAATACTAACCCTTTAGAAGCAGGGACAACAAGGCCATTCTCACTGCCACTCCATTACGTACCTGTTCCAGTATGACGGATTTTTTATCATTTACTATATCCACGGCAATCTCTACACCTCGGTTAACTGGTCCCGGGTGCATCACCAAACAGCTGTCTTTTGTCTTATCCAGTCGTTTGCGATCCAGGCCATAAGTCCTGAAATACTCCTCTTCATCAGGAATAAAGACTTCAGCCATTCGTTCCCTTTGAATTCGCAAGAGGTATAGAACGTCAACATAATCAAGCACTTCGTCTATATCGTGGCTGATCTCTATGCCTTTGCGGCTTAAATCGCCAGGAATAAGGGGAGGAGGGCCAACCAGAATAACTTCTGCTCCCAGCTTTTCCAATCCAAATATCTCTGAACGGGCCACCCGGCTGTGCAGAATATCCCCAACAATAGCTACTTTTAGACCTGCAAAATCCTTTCCTTTTAACCACATAGTCATCAAGTCAAGAAGAGCTTGTGTTGGGTGCTCCCGGGACCCATCACCTCCGTTAATAACTGAAGCAGTAGTATGTTTTGTTGCAAGTTCAGGTGTGCCCGGCTTAACATGCCTGATGACCATTACATCCAGATCCATAGCTGAAACTGTTTCTATTGTATCAATGAATGTTTCTCCCTTGCTTACACTGCTTGTGACAGCATGGAAATTTAGAACCTCCATGCCCAACCTTTTCTGGGCCAATTCAAAAGACATTCTGGTCCGCGTGCTATGCTCAAAAAACAAGTTAACTGCATTATAACCTTTTAATTCTTCACTATTGCTGCCGGTCTCTTTCCTTTCAATCTGGTCCAGATATATCTTGCTCTTTTCCAGAATTGTGTAAATTTCGTCTGCAGTCATTTCTTCCAGGCCTAAAATGTGTTTTCTTTTCCAGCTCATATTCTTCCTCCTCGTTATAAGATACTCCTTAGCTTTTCTCTTCTGACAGGTGAAATCCCTTTTCTACCGACCCAAAAAACTTGTAAATAAACTTGTTCCATACTAATGCTGGTATAACCCGATAATGAGGTTTGTACATTTCCCGATAAACAAGCGAATGACTGATAGCAGGAAAATTATCTCGTTGTATCTTCTGAAAGAAATAATGCACACTGGAGGGCTCAAAGAAAAAGGGGTCTTTTTGCAGTATCTCCTTTGCAGCTTGCAACAAAACTATTAAATCAATCCTTTTAGCATTAGCAAATATTTTCTTGCCTTCATAGAAACAAGAGCCTATTTCTCTTCCCAAAATCCCTTCTGCTTTACACCTTTTGAGATTAACTCTTAGAACCGGGATGTTATAGGTTATGTTTACAAACATTGGCTGCTCTGGAGCTTCTTCAACACCTTCAATTTCCCTTCTTATGCTGTGCAGACATTCAGAAAAACTTTCTATATTATGAGCTGGCCCCTGCAATGCCTGGAAAATCAACTTATAATAATCTTCAATCCCAGCTCGGGGAAAACTTTATATTCATTATACAAAAGTTGCCTGAGGATCTTTGTTTCCAGTTAACTTGCTTCCTCCTTGTTAAGTGCGATTTAAGCTGCTGTAGTGGCTATAACTACTCTTAGGTTAGTTATTCTACAGCAAGCAAAAAATATCCTGTTAAAAACAAATATTATACGGGCAGGTTTTCTGCCCGTATAAATCAAGAACCACTAATAACTTCCCATGAAACCTGTCTTCTTCTCCTGCTTTTTAATTTAATCAGCGATTCTTCACCAGCAATAGTATAGACTGGCAAGTTTATTCCTTTTAAGAGAACATCTCCACCTAAAAAAGCATTTATCCGGAAGAGCATCTGATCCCCGTCACCTTTTCTCAATACCAAATCCCCCAGGCGCAGTGTCAGATTCTCACCTCCCCTAAACTGAATAGGCAGCAAATCAAAACCCTATATTATCTAAATATGC
>PUNT01000217.1 GCA_003551905.1 Halanaerobiales bacterium | reverse complement strand
TGTATGGCAGATACATTGCTGGTCATCAGGTCTTCTACATTAAAATCTGTGAGAGTTGTTTTTAAGAGTGTATGCTGATATTCCTGTGATGCTCCCATGTAGATAAAGAAAGCTATGAATATCAGGAAAATGTTGAAGGTTAAAAGACCCAGTATTCCAAACAGAAAAGCAAAAACCCTGCCCAAATCAGAAGCAATTTTTGTTGCTTTCAGGAAGGAAGTCCTCCTGGCAATAAGGGCGCGTAAAACCCTCCCCCCATCGGTGGGGAAAGCTGGTATTAAATTGAATATAGCCAGAAATATATTCATATAACCAAGATATGTGCCGATAAATCTTATATCCGCTGAGAGTATGCCTGCAGTATACACAGAAATACCAATTAGAAATAATCCAAATAATGCACTGAATAGTGGACCAGAAAAAGCAATTAAGGCCTCATCATTTGGATTTTCTGGTAACTCCTCCATCTGGGCAACTCCTCCAAAAAGCATGAGGTTAATGCTGTGTATTGTTACCCCTTTGGTCCTGGCTACCAGGGAATGGGTTAATTCATGTAAAGCCACACTGACAAATAATAAGACAGCAAGAATAAAACCCATTACATATGGGTTAATTCCCATTGCTCCTTTCTCAACACCTGCTATACTGGCAAGTTCTTTGATGTTAGTACCGAGTATCCAGGCAATAATGGGCAGTATAAGCAGAAAACTAAAATGAAGTCGGATGGGAATCCCCCATAACCTGAATATGGTAATGGATTCTTTAAACATCTACTGTCACCCCCTCTATTAATATGCTTTTTTATTATCTTCTTTTCTCAGAATTCTTTTCCTTTTTTTTCGACATCTCTACTGAAAAAAGTTTCAATTAAAAAAACACCCGGCAGGAGTTTTTGAGAAACAGCGATAATTTTAAGGGGTACCTGTAATACACTGGAGGATGTACTCAACCTCATCCTCGTTAAAGACTCTGATAATTACAATATCCATATGCTCCATTAGATCCACTTCTTCATGCTGCACAGGTTTAAAATCATGGGCAGTACAGAGGACCCTGACCAGCGGATCCCGGGGAAAACCTACTTTGTTATGAACAACCACACCAACATAACCAGTGCTCAGCTCCACAAACGTGCCGGAAGGAAATGCAGCAACATGTTTAAAGAAATTCTGCAGAATATCCAGTGAAAATTGTTCCCCACCTACTTCCAAAATTTCTACAGCCCGGTGGGGAGGAAATGCTTCTCGGTAAGGACGATCAGATGTGAGGGCATCATAGACATCAACAACTGCACATAATTGAGCAAACTCATGAATATCATCACCCATCAATCTCTGGGGATACCCGCTGCCATCCAATCTTTCGTGATGTTGATACAGCATGAGGCTGGATAGATGGTCTACGCATTCGGATTCCTTAACCATGGTAAAGCCGTAATAGGGATGTTTCTGAATTTCCCACCAATCATCTTTACTGAGATGTTCTTTTTTGTTCAATATACTAGCAGGAACCTGAGTTTTTCCCAGGTCATGCAATAAAGCCCCACAGCCGATCCTGTGTAAGTTTGGCCGGGGATAGTCCATGGCAATAGCAGTTGTTAGGGCCAGCACTGCTACATTAACACAGTGTCCAAAAGTATAGTTGTCTGCACTTCTTATATCCACTAAGTTAACTACTAAATTGTTATTCGCCAGCAGCTGTTCTGTAATCTCGTCAATTATTTCCCCAACCTCTTTTCTGGTAAAGATCAGGTTGGGAGTAAACACATCAGGCTGTTTTTCCAGTTCTTTAACTATATTTTTAACTGTTTTTTCTGCTTTCACCCGAGTTTCTTCCAAGATGATGTCGTCAATTTCAATATCGGATATAATTTTTTCCTGTATGTAAATAGCAGGCACTCCCATTCTTTTCAAAGTCGAAATATACTCCTTTTTCAGCTCTACACCAGCATTCAAAAGGAGATATCTATTCTCATCATAAACTGGCCTGCCCACGATCATACCAGGTTTTAGGGCATCAACTGAAACTTTGCGCATATGCTCTTCACCCCGCACTAATTTCGTCGGTATAATGGGGGAAAATATTAACCTTTTTCTTAAAAATCTTCAGCATTGAATCCTTTATAAAGATACCGTTGCAGAAGACGATCATATTTTGTCCATTCTTCACCTTTCTGTGCATCATTTTTCAATATGGTATAATATTGATTTGTCTTTCCGCTGATCAGATCAGCATAGTGCAGGATAGCTGCCTCCAAAGTTTGTGGTAGCACGGGAGCACCCTGTTCCCTCTCCCCATGATGGGAAAGTATCAGGTGACTGAGATGTTGAACCTGTTCCTGGCTTAGGTAACCTGTCTTTTCTGCCTGACTTTTTACCATCTCATTGCCAATGACGATGTGCCCTGTGAGTCGACCTTCTGCTGTCAAATTGATAGCATTCTTAAAACTGTACTCCTTTATTTTACCAATATCGTGGAGCAATGAACCGGCAGTTAGAATATCAGGGTCTGCATTTTCAAAAAAACCTGCTACCATACTGGCAACCTTATTTACTTCCAGACTATGTTCAGCCAGGCCTCCCAAATAAGCATGATGAATATGTTTGGCTGCAGGGGCTTTACAGTAGAGGGTAAGAAACTCTTTATTGGAAAATATTGATTGCAGGAATTTTTTTATGTTAGTTTCTTCTACCCCTTCCACTGTTTTCATGACTTCCTGACCTAATTCCTCAAACGGTTTTTTGGCTGCAGGGAGAAAATAAGCTGATGATATATCTTCTTCGGCAACCAGTGTCAATTCCTGCACATTCAGCTGTAGTTCCCCCCGGAATTCTTCTGCCTGACCTTTAACCAGTATAACATCCCCGGCATTGATGGATCTCAATTCTTCTTCAGTTACTTCCCATTTTCTGGCTTCAATTCTGCCACTTTTATCACCTAAGGTCATAGACAGGTAAACTCCTTTGGTAGGATCCCGAAAGGTGGATACTTCTCTGCGTATTACTGCAAACTGAGATCTAACCATCTGCCCACTTTTCAAATCACTAATAAAAGTTTTTTCCAAGCAATGTCACCTCTTTTCCATGACTTAAAGAATTACTTTCGTGGAAAAAAGCAGCTATTCCTCTAGAATCATGGCAAACAATTTATCTGAGAATTATACTTACAGCTATCAAATGCTTTGCAGTCCGTTTTGCTTGCTTCTAATATATGCAGGATTACCCAGTATTTTATCGAAATTTTAATAAAGCTAACCGGTAGAAAGGAGAACATGATGCCAGTAGTAGGAATTCCCCGAGCTCTTGCTTATTACACCTATTTCCCTCTCTGGAAAACTTTCCTGGAGGAGATTGGTGTGCAGGTTAAAAGCTCCATTGCCACTAATAAACAAATACTGGATCTGGGAGTTCAAGAAACAGTAACAGATGCCTGTATCCCCATAAAAATTCTTCATGGCCATGTTCTGGCCCTGAAAGATAAGGTGGACTACATATTCCTGCCCCGTCTGGTGAGCATTGATGGCCAATCAAATTTCTGCCCTAAGTTTCTGGGACTGCCAGATATGGTTCGTTACTCTCGCTCCGATCTACCACCAATTATTAGCCTCAGAATTAAAAAAACAATTATGAAACCTGTTTTTTTTAACTTCCTGTACCACCTGGGCAGATTTTTCCAGGCCAATTTGCAATTAATTACCCGGGCTTATCTCCGGGCAAGAAAAGCTCAAAAACAATACTTCAGACTGCTTGAAACTGGATTTTTCCCCGATACAGCTCTAGCTATTCTCGAAGGAAAATCAGATGATATTGAAAGTATTAATCCCAGTTTGGCTTTGAACCTGGCTGTCCTGGGTTATCCTTATTCTGTTTATGATCCCTATATTAGTGGCAACCTCCTGCAAAATATCCATAAAATGGGGGCAGGAGTATCTACAATGGAATCAATACCTAACATTTTGCTAAAAAAAATGAGTCGTCGCCTCCCTTTGAACCTTTTCTGGCATTACAGCAATCTAGTAGCCTGGTCATCTCTGCATTTTCTGGAAAATGTGAATAGTATTGATGGGATTATCCATGTCAGCGCATTTGGGTGCGGGCCGGATGCCATGCTCAACCGCTTACTGGAACTGGAAGCCAAACATGGCAAAAACCCTTTTCTTACAATAAGCATAGATGAGCATTCCGGAGAAGCCGGCATCTTAACCCGTCTGGAAGCTTTCATGGACATGCTAAAGTATCAAAAAACTGGCCTCTATAATCTGGGGGGTGAAAAACAGTGAAAGGATTTCTGGGAATAGATGTAGGTTCAGTTAGCACCAACATTGTTTTATTAAACGATCACAAAGAAGTATTGATTTCTCTCTATCTCAGAACCAAAGGAAACCCCATAAAAGCCGTACAGGATGGTTTGCAGGATATCAGTGTTCAACTCGCTGGTACTGGAATTGATATAGCTGGAGTTGCAACTACTGGAAGTGCCCGTCGTCTTGCCGGTGTTGTGGTTGGTGCCGATACAGTCAAAAATGAAATTACCAGTCATGCGGTTGCTGCTATTTTTGTCCAGCCAGAAGTTCAGACTGTCATCGAAATTGGCGGGCAGGATTCCAAGCTAATAATAATTCGCAATGGAGTGGTTGTTGATTTTGCCATGAATACTGTTTGCGCAGCTGGTACCGGTTCCTTTCTGGATCATCAAGCAGTTCGATTGCAGATACCTGTTGAAGAATTTGGTCAGCTTTCCCTGCAGAGTAATAACCCGGTAAGAATTGCCGGCCGCTGTTCAGTTTTTGCTGAGTCTGACATGATCCATAAACAGCAAATGGGATACTCCCTCCCTGATATTATAGCAGGACTCTGTGAAGCCCTTACCCGTAATTATCTTAACAACCTGGCTAAAGGGAAAGATCTCAAGTCTCCTGTCCTTTTCCAGGGTGGTGTTGCTGCTAATGTTGGCATTAAAGATGCTTTTGAAAAAGCTTTGGATAAACAGGTTCTTGTTCCTGAAGATCATCATGTTATGGGAGCCATTGGGGCAGCCATAATAGCCAGAGAAACTGTGAAAAATAAAGGGTCCACTGATTTCAAAGGCCTGGAATTAAGTGAATTTTTCTATCGGGCAGAGAGCTTTGAATGCAATCACTGCCCCAATATCTGTGAAATTATAAACATTTTCCGTGATGATGTTCTCCTTGCCAGGTGGGGTAGTCGCTGTGGCAGATGGGAACAAGAAGCCCATCATATCCTCACAAGCAGCAAAAGGTGGTGATGGGTATCAAAAAAATAACCTTCGCCCATATGGGAACATCAGCACTAGCTTTCAAAATGCTATTTCAGGACCTTGGATATGAAGTTATCAATCCTCCAGTGCCTGATAAGCATATTCTCTCTCTGGGTGTAAAATACTCCCCAGAATTTGCCTGCATTCCTTTTAAAATAGTCCTGGGTAGTTATTTGAAAATTATAGAGAACAATCCCCATGTTATTGTCAGTGCAGGTGGTTTTGGCCCCTGCCGGGCTGGTTATTACGGTGAAATGCACCGGCGGATACTCAATGAATTGGGTTATAATCCTGATTTTATTTTTTTCTGGCCTCCTTTAAAAAAACCATTGAATTTTTTTAAAAAGATCTATCAACTCAAAGACAAAACATCCTTTATTTCGGCAATGATAGCTCTTAAAAGAGCCTGGAAAAAACTCAAAGCCCTGGATCAGATCGAAATTCTCAGCCATAAGATAAGAGCTAGAGAAAAAAACCATGGAATGACTACATATGCATTCCACAGAGGGCTTACATACCTGGATGAAGCCAGAACAACAAGCTCCATAAGAGAAGCCAGAGAAGCTGCAGTAGAAGAATTAAGGAAAGTCCCTGTTGACAATCAAAGATCTGTTTTAAATATTGGAATTGTCGGTGAAATATATGTGCAACTGGAGCCTGCTGCTAACTTTCACATCGAAGAACTCCTGGGCAACATGACTGCAGTGCCTCACAGGACTATCTTTTTAACCAATTTTGCCCGAAAAAGTCCCTTCAGTCACGACAGCAAAGCCAAAAAAATAGCAAAACCATTTCTACCAGAAATGGTTGGTGGGCACGGACAGCAGAGTGTGGGTGATGTGGTCTCTTTTTCCCAGCAAGGGTATGATGGTGTAATTCAACTGGCACCATTCACCTGTATCCCTGAAATTGTGGCCAAAAGTCTCATGCCCTATCTTAGTAAAAGGATGAATATACCGGTTCTCACTTTGTTCATAGATGAACAAACAGGTCAGGCCGGTGTGGAAACCAGGGTTGAGGCTTTCATTGATATGATCCAGCAAAGACAAAAAGACTAAAAACTCCCTTCTCTACTGAGTTGGGAGTTTTTTAGCAAATAACTTTCTAAAAGTCACAATCCGGAGAGGGATATGGCACTCTCAGCACTTTATCAAGACCTTCTAAAAGATCTCTTGGCCCCTGCAGTTCTCCTGTTGCTTGTAGCCATGTTGCAGATCCCACACCAAGCCACATCCGGGTAAAGGCTCCAACTGATGCCTGCAAAGTAGGAAGGGAATCATCCCTTCCCCTTTCAGCCCGGGATTCTGGGCCTAGTTGGACTATATACTCCCCTCCAATACCCTGCCAATCATTTCCCTCTAGATATCCCAACAGAGGGTCATATAAATCCAGATTAAAATCTATTGAACCGGTATCCAGATTGGTTTTCTCCAGGCATTTTTCCAGATCCAAAATTCGAAACTGCATGTACGCTTCAGCTTTGATGACATTCTCAAATTTTGTCCTGGCTGTAACAGTTTGTTGCCGAAATGGTGCCTGCAAAAAATTCTGGAACTGAACACCTCTAGGTTCCCTGATTTTTATGAGCCTGACCTGATCTCCCAAACTTTTTATTACAGCCAGAAGCTCTAAGAATTGTTGGGGATTTTGATAACTAAACCATCGGACAATGTACGGTCCTATACCGGCATCTTTTGTTGAACAATAAAAATGATGAGTCAATTTGCCATCCGGCCCATAATAACCCAGGCCAAAACAATCTTTCCCAAAGCCCATCTCCGCCCGGGTTATTTCTTCTCTCTTGAGAATACACTGCCCATGGTGCCGCAAACGATTATTCAATGATTCATGAACTGCCTTCCAGTCCTCAGGGCCTATTCGTGCCGGTACTTCTGACTCATTACCAATTCTTAGAGTGCAGGGGTCAAAAGACACCCAGTGTTCATACGGTCCGGTGCCAAAACCCAGCCTGTCATAATACCCCTGTTCAAACATACCCAGGCCAGCAACAGCATAACCCTTCTTAATTCCCTGGGCTAATAATTCAGCTGTTAACCTAGTTGCCAGCCCCCTTTTTCTACCTGCCCGGCCGGTTATTACTGTGGCCACAGCAAGCATTTCAAGCCTTTCATCCAGGTAATATAGTTCTCCAGGGGTTTCGCAAACCAAAGCTTCTACCTGATCATTCAATTCTCCTACCAGACTGCTGCAACCCTTTAAAAAGATATCCAGAGCTTTTTCCTCCTGCTCATTGCCCTTTTCTATCCAACCAACCTCGTGCCAGATACGCAAGCAATCATCCCAGTCTTCTTTTTCATAAGACCGTATCTTCAATTTCAACACCCCTAATTGTTGCCATTTTTTGTTTTCTAAATCTCTTTGCTGCCATATTTATTAGAATTGTTGGGAGAAAAAAACCTGAGTAAAACAATATTTTTCTATCAATAGGCATGGCACTCCAGGAGCTCCTGAAAGCTCTTAATGTTACTTTGTAATCAATTTCTGGCATCTGTAAACTGGCTCCAGCGGGACCAGAAGCAAGAAAAGCAACATTTCCCCGCTCCAGTCTGTTTTCAGTACGAGTTTCATAATGAACCCAGAAATGGTTTACAGAGTAACGAATCTCATATGGAATATCAAGGGTCTGAAATATTGATGCCAGAACAATCATCCGGGACTTACAATCTCCGGCACCTCTACTCAGAACTTCTTCCACAGTGGGAAAGTACCAGGGCATACTGTAGGTCGTCCAATCGTATTGATATGTGATCAAATCCAGAACATATTTTTCAATAACCTCAGGATCTGGTACTGCCCAATTGTAAAGAAGTCCTTCTACAGCAACCGGATTTATAGGAGGATTTATTGTTCGGTGAATGGATTCATACAGGTGGTAGGGATTAGGGTAAAGAACGAGAAAAAGCCATAGTAATGTAAAGACTACTTTAACCCAGTAAATTCGTAGATACCTTTTTATTGTCTCCACTGCCCCTCTCATTCAATAGTTACAAAGCTTGAAATTTTCTATCTTGAAAATAACCCATGGGGACCTTTTCATATAACTCAGGTAACTGGGAAAAATTTGCTGCGATATCAGCTTCCCTGTGGGCATCAGAACCAATGGTAACCCTATTTCCTCCTATTTTTATAAAGCTCTCAACAACATCCGGCTTTGGTGAAGCTTCATCAAGTCCTTTCCGCAGTGGAGAGGAATTGATCTCCAGGGCTATATTTTTCTTCACCAAAACCTGCAAAATTTCTTCAATCATTTCCGGAAACTCATAGATCTCATCTAGATATCGCTTGGGAAAATCTAGGTGAGCCAGGACATCAAAGCCACCTATCTCAACTGATTTAAGAACATTTTCATAGTATTTCTCATAGATTCTTTCTTCTGAATATAACTTTTTCAATCTCCTATCTCCCATTATGAAATCATCAACAAAATGAACTCCGGCCATTACCATATCGAAATCTTTTTCTAACATTTTTTCCAGCTCACCAGGAAAATAGTTGGGATCACCAAATTCAACACCTTTTAAAATTTTCAGTTCCTGGCCAAATTTCTCCCTGGCTTCCTCTATAGCTCTTGAGTATTGTTCATAATCAAGAAGACTGTAACATGATTCGTGTGGTTTTAGATCATGGTGTTCATTGAAACATATATATTTAACTCCTTTTTGTATTGCTGTTCTGCACATTGTATCTATATCATCATGAGCATCAATAGAGAATGTAGAGTGAACATGCATATCTGTTATAATCACTGAAAATCCCCCTATTTTATTGTAATTACTTAACATAGTCCAGAATTACTAGCTTCTGTTCTTCAGGAATAGAAGTAATCTCTATATCAGCACTTCCCATCTCCATTACCTGTTCATCATTGAATAATGATTTGAAATCATCTACTGGGGCTATGGGAAAATCAATTGCATCAGTTCTGTAATGCATGGGGATTATGATGGACGGCTTGATCTTACTGGCTATATTATAAGCTTCCTGGGCATCAACAGTATAAAATCCTCCAACCGGAATCATGAGAATATGAACTTCCCCCATAGCTGCTAATTCTTCCTCTGACAGATCATCTCCCAGATCACCAGCATGACATATTCTGATGCCATCCACTTCAATTATATATATGCGGTTGTCTCCCCTCTTCTCCCCTTTTTCTTTATCATGGTAACTCTTAATGCCCCGGATACTGACATTACCCATCTCAGCCCCCTTCAATGTGTCGACCACCCTGGGATTACCGGGCAAAAGATGCACAGCATTATGGTCAAAATGATCATGGCTCACAGTAACCAGGCTGGTATTATCAGTAATGGGCCGATAACCCAGTGTTTCATCATAGGGGTCAGTTAAAATTCCCATACCATCTTTGCTCTCTATATAAAAGGCTGCATGCCCCCACCATTTTATTCTCATGTTTTTACTCACCTCCTTTAAGTGGCAGTACCAAACATGATGGGCCACCGGTACCTTTCAGGAATTCAGATAGATCCAGTGTATGCACTTGGAATCCATTGTTTTGCAGTGCCGATATTGCTCCAGAGTTTCTATACTCGGCTATGACAGTCTTTTCGCCCAACGCAATTACATTGGCAGTGACAAAATTATCTTTTTCTATTTCAATAACTTCAAAATCATGAAAAAAACCAGGGGGAAAAACGCCCCGGCAGCACAAAACAGTTCGTTTTTCAACCAGGCTCATTGCCCCGCCAATATGCAGATAGGGCTGAGGAATCTGAGCCACTCTCACATCATAGTTCAACCCGGCTAGGATTCTCTCTATCTGCTCAACTCCTGCTTGATTGGTTCGCCCGGATTGTCCCACAAAAGCTACATCTCTATCCAGAATAACATCTCCACCTTCAACTTTACCAGGTTTTTCGATAATTGCAAGTCTTTTTTCTCCAATTTTATCTAAATTTTTTGCCATCCATTCCTCTTCTCCATCCCTGCTCTCAAGACCCATCCTGAGCTGTATATATCCATAAGGAGTGGAAAGTGCTGTATCCATTGTGAATACAGAATTAGGGTGTCCTGCCAGCTCTTTTACTCGATACAGCTTCCAACCAGCTTCTTCCATGGTTCTGCACATTAAAGCATGCTGGGCCCGAGCTTTTTCTGGATCTGCTGGCAGGGTTATGTTGTGTTTTTTTAGATCCTCCACCTTAAAATATTCTCTTTCTGGCTCACAAACAACAGCTCTTATGGTTGACACCTCCTTTTAATATTTAAAGAGCACCCTCCACACCTGAAGGGTGCTCATAAGTTTGAAACCTCAAAGCTTTATTAATCAGGTATACCCATGAAATTTATATCATCCCTGGGCAAACCTACTTCCCACTCACCAGGCTCAAAACTCCAATCTTCTTTTTTAGGCTCAATTCTTACTACGCCAGAAAGCCCTTTAATAGTAAATTCACCATCATCATCACTAAAAGCTGGCGGCCTTATTTCTTCATCGTCTTCATCTAGAATATACAGTGTCACTGCAGGAAGTTCTTCTCCATCACTCTCCCGTATGGTCACTCCGGATACTTCATAGGTTACAGTAAAATCTACAGTGTCACTCTCCCCTGACTTATAAACACTTGTTGGTCTAAATGTCCATCCTTCTCCACCAGGTATCACTTCTATTTCACCGGTGAGGTTCTCTTTTTCCCATTGGCCATTCTCATCAGTTAATACACTTGTGTACCCACCACTGAAAGAAATCTTAATATGTTCTATTCCCCTGCCAGTCTCATCAGCAACTGTGCCAGAAAGAGAATATGTATCTCTTATAGCAATAAAATCCATATTCTGCCTTTCCTTATTGGTTTCACGACTGACCGGATCAAAAGTATAACCTTCTTTTACAGGTGTAAAAGAAACCATCCCTCTGAGGGAGGCCTTTTCCCAGTTCCCATTGCTTGCAGTAAGAACAGCGCAATGATCCGTTATCTCTATTCTTACATTCCCTAATCCCTCGCCTTCTTCATCTACTACACGACCCCCTACATCAAAAATCCTTTCCTCCAGGTAAAATGGGTTTTGAACTCTGCATCCTAAAACCAAAAAGCCTATAATCAAGATTATAATGAATGTGCAATATGTTTTAAAATGGCGTGGCATGCTGTACCTCCTCCCATGTACTATGTATTATGTATTAATAATTCCACCTTAAGGGACTTTCTCCTCCATATTCGGATATTTTATTGATAATCTGAAACAAATATTCTTTTTCGGGTTCAGGCACTATAACATTAAGGTAGGGGAAATCAGAAATATAGCTTTTTTTTAGGGTTTCAGCATCTAAAGCATTGGCGTGAACTATCAACATTGCTTTCAACCCCTCTATTCCTTCTACAAACTCCTTTATCATCCCATAATCTCCATGACTTTGGAAGCAGTGGAAGTTTTTAAGAGTAGCATTTACCCCATATGTTTTCCCTTCAACCTTAATAGTCTTAGCTCCCTTTAAAGCCATACCAGGAGGACTATCAGGGCATAGATAACCAACAAAAATGAAAACACTCTCTGAATCCCAAATCCATTCCAAAAGATAATCCCTGGAATATCCACCTAGCATGCTGGCAGGAGAACATATAACTATTTGACCCGGTTCTATGTCTACAGGTTTTCTTTTTTCAACACATGACAGTTTTAAGGGAGGTTCCTGGAAAAAATTCCTGGAAAAATAAGGGTGATAATCAGGGTTTTTTGCCATTTTCCTGTAGATATCATTTATCTTTATGGCAGATGTCCCTACCACGTATACCTCTGTCTCTTCTGGAATGCGTCCTGACTCTTTGCCCAATCTTATTTCATTCAAAACCTGCTGTGTTCTGTCCAGAACCGGCGAAGCGATAAATATCCTTCTTTCAGCCATAACTTGCTTGCCCAGGTAATCCTGGAAAATCAGTCTGCAACTTATATCTCTATCTAAAGGCCTGGTTCCGTAAGTTCCTTCAACTATAATCAAATTAGCTTCGTCTACAAAATCCTGTTCGGGTAAGAATGGGGAATTACCACTGCCAAAATCACCGGTGTACAGCAGTGAAGCACCTGATACTTCACTTTCCAGCAATACCATTGCTGAACCGGGGATATGGGGTGTTCCATAAAAAGTGGCGTTTAAATTGTTGGTCACCTTGAACTTTTCTCCCATTTCAACCGGAATTACCTGTTTCATTATTTCCTTTACTTCTCCCTGGGCACAAAATCTGCAGAGATAAAAACCCTCTTCACTCAATTCTGGGCGATGGCCGGATAGAGTATCTAGATTTTCATCCTTAATCCTTCCTCCCCATAGACAATCCAAACTGCTGTGCACAGGTGTATCCCTGTTATTTTTTTTGTTCTCGGCCCTAACTGCCCGGGAATAAAAAAAAGTCTCCTGGCCAAAGTCTTCATAACCTACTATCATTGCCAGCATAACCTGTAGAAACTCCCGGGTGGGCGGTGTGCAGTAAATAGGATTTTCATATCCCAGGTTTATGAGCAGTGGGATTCTGCCTGTATGGTCCAGATGAGCATGGCTTACTAGCAGTGCCTTCACATTATCAAGGACTTCTGGAGACAGGGGGCCGTACGTTGATCCCTCATCAGCAAAAAAAGAGCCAGCATCAAGAATTACCCTTTCTCCATTAATTTCTACCAGATGCATGGAGCCACTCACACACATGTTGGCCCCATAACCAGTATAGGTAAATGAGTCGGTTATAAGTTCTACTCTACCTGGAACAAGAGTCAGGATAAAGAGCAGCATAGCAAGCACTGCTTTTCTCAATGCTTATCACCCATTTTAGAAGAAAAGATGTTTACTAACTTCTTCATATTCCATAAATGTCCTCTTTTGCCATCAAAGGATTTTATTTACTATTCTTGGTGAACAAAAACTGGACATCTGTCCAGGAACAGAGCACTATTATTTTCTACTTTTTCTCTATTAAAAAAAGAAATGTTTCAACCAGTTCCGGATCAAACTTGCAACCTGCTTCTTTCTTTATTTCCTTTATACTCTCTCTACGGCTTAACACTTTTCGCCCAGGGCGTTTCCTGGTCATTGCATCAAAACTATCTGCTATGGCAATTATCCTGGAAATTATGGGAATCTCCTCCCCCTTTAGGCCCCGGGGATAACCTTTCCCATCCCAGTGTTCATGATGGGATAATATTCCGTCAGCTATTGGTGCCAGTTCAGGCAAGGATTTAGCTATGCGATAACCTATCTCCGGGTGCTTTTTTAATTGCCCCCATTCCTCCTGATCCAGCTGACCCTCTTTCTTCATAATGTTCTCTGAGATTGCAATCTTGCCTATGTCATGTAGTACAGCCAGGAGTTCAAGATATTCCATGTATTTTTCCGAGATATCAGCCAGCTTGGCTATATCCAGGCTAATTTCCCTGACTTTCTTAATATGCTCTTCAGTTTCATTGCTCTTCTCAAACAGAGTTTTCTTGAGAGAAGAAACAATGTTCTTATAAAAGCTTTTGCTTTCCATTAGCTTGTTGTGGTACATCTCACCCTCTGCTTCTCTTATTATCTCATGCATACCCTCATTCCCCTCGGTTCTGCTGGCAACACCCAGGGAGATACTCACCGGTGTTTCAAAATAATCCATATCTCCAATAATCCTTTTAATCCTTTCTGCTCTTTTTACAGCTTCTTTGTGTTTAACCTCTGGCATTAGAACAGCAAACTCATCGCCTCCCCAGCGGGCAATTATTTCATCATCCCTGCAGTTTTCTTTCAATATTCGGGCAACATTTTTAAGAAGTAAGTCTCCCTGATAATGACCAAAAGCATCATTAATCAATTTTAAACCATTCATATCCCCCATAATAATACTCAAGGGTTTTTGCTCCTGTACATGTCTCTGTACAGCATCTTCAAAATAGGTGCGGTTATAGAGGCCGGTTAATTTATCATGATAGCTCAGATAGTGAATTCTCTTTTCTTGTATTTTCCTTTCAGTTATATCCCGATACATACCAAAGACACCCACCTGTTTTTCTGTAAGCATTATGGGATAACCAAGAATTGCTACTTGCACACTACTGCCATCCTTTCTCCTTCTGGTGGTTTCTGCTCGAATAACCTCTCCACCCAGGACATTACCGGTAAGCTCACTACCTTCATTCTTGAGCCAGGAAGGAACAATGAGATCGTTTACCAGCTGGCCAATAACTTCTTCCCGTGAATACCGAAAGATTTTGAGAAACCCTTTATTTACATCCACAACTCTATCGGTATTATCCAGCAGCACTATCCCTTCTGGCGAATTTTCAAAAAGTTGCTGGAAGTACGCTTTCTGAACAGACAGTTCTTCTTCCATCTTTGTTCTTTCTGTGATATCCTCAACAATAACTGCTATCTGTTCCCAATCAGGAGAAAAAATGGTTGTTTTTAATATCTTTCCTGATGAGGGCACACTATTCATAACTTTTATTTTTTTGTCCAGTATGATTTCTTGCTGAATGTCAATTTTATCTGGCAGATCAACAAACAACTGGAAAAAGCTTTTTCCATCAACCTCCCCCCTATCAGCAAAAATTCTTGTAAATTCACGGTTAGCTTTCCTGAGCATAAACTCTTTCTTTTTACTGCTTTTCTCAACAGCAAACAGGGCAAAACCTTCTCCCATAGGAGAATATAGTTGAATATTCTTTTCACTATTTGCTGATTCCATTTCTGCTTCCCCCCAATAATGATATTGACATACTCCCCATGGCTAAAGCCAGGGGATTCTGGTATCAAGCGAAACTAGCCTACTTATGCAGGTCTTACAGTTTCTACCCCAAGAGTTGATGCCCCAACTCTATGAATATTTACCG
>PUNT01000035.1 GCA_003551905.1 Halanaerobiales bacterium | reverse complement strand
ATGTTTGTAACAATTACCTCATAGCGAAAGCTAATTGCCTCGCCAGCAAAGAGGCTGTCTTCATTGGCTTTGATTTTTTCTCGTATAACGACAAAGGGCCTCTCTTTTTCCCAGCTGGGTAGGGGGACGGTTATTTCAGCACTATGGTAATTGCTTGATATGGGTGTCCAACCTTCTGTTTCACCAATGTGCGAGATGATTTTTTTGATGTTCTCCCGCAGCGGAACTTTGCAAACATAGAAAATGTTGTCTTCTTCCAATCTTGCAAACGTTTTCTGATCGAAGAAACCCTTGTCTAGTCGGACCCCCTCAACTACTAATGTTTCCAGGCTGTTTACGGTTTGCAATGTCTTTTCAAGAAATGGGGCGAACTCGCTATTACTTCCGGTTTTACCATGGTACAGGCCAATATTGACGAGCAAATCCAGGCCAGATATGAAACCCACCTTTGCCTTGTAGGAGCTGCGACCACGATATCTGGGGTTATATCCCACTGCAGAGTTTTCTTGCTGTCCGTGGGTTGTGATAACTGTATCATCAAGATCGATCCAGATAGAGCGGGGAGGTAAGAGTTTAGTTAATATCCTCAGCAAATCGTGGTTGATTTTCATCCAATTCTGGACCTGTTCTTCAGTCATCTTTCCGAGTAATGTCCGTATGGTGCTTTCATCAGCGATTTTCCCCGTACCCTTAATTTTCTTATAACCCGGATCGTTCTTTAACTGCTGCATATGGTAAAACCGGGAATGGCCCATGAGTAGAGCATCAATAAGCTGGTCCAATAACTCTTCATATGTGTACAGGATATTGTGATGGCTTTTGATACACACGTGTTTACAGATTATTGATTTAAGCTCTATGACCTTTTTGAAGGCCTCAAGAAGGGTGAAGGTTGCACTGCTGCTAACGGTATCATTATCGAAAAAAACCTCAATATCATTGTTCCTTGCTGCTCTATTTAACTTCTTTTTGATCTTCTTCCGAAAACGGTCAAGTTTTCTTCTTTCTTCTTGATTCAAAACTCTCTCTTGATTTTCCAGGGCGGGGGGTGCTAAAATAGACATGAGGGCACTCTCCTTTCGGTTGTTTTTTTGCCTAATAAAACAATTCCGGAAAAGAAGAGAGTGTCCTCCTTTTTATGTTAAATTTTTTGCATTTTTTGAAACCTAAAACTTCAGATCTACAAAGGGATTAAACCGCTTCGGGGGAGCTTACTTTCCGAATATAGGTTAATACCAATTGCACCTGATGAATGATCACTCCTAACAAATTTGTATTACATTTATAGGGTTCCCCTCCAGACAGATCAAAAAAAAATTAAGTTGAGTTACGCTAATTATCTGCTCAAATTAGCCAACTAGGTTGTTATTGCAAAAAAAACATTCATGTTCATATGCCTAGCCCTATAATCAGATAAGGTTGAGGAGATGCGTTTTTTGTATTAGTGGGAGCGGTATAACAGTAAGAAAAAAATAGCCAATACAATGGCTAACTGGATGCAAAATGGTGAAACCCTATCCCTTGGTAAGAATAGAAGATGGGGAACCAATTATTGCCATGGAGCACTCCATTTTGAAGACAAAAAAAGTCCTGTTTTCATTATGCCGGGGCAAGTAGATTTGATGAAACCATGATAAAAAGCCTGGTCTGGGGCTCAAGCATAGCATTTTTTCGCAGGACAGAAAAGACCCTGGATTATTATCAGACAAAACCAATAATGTTAATGGTACCAATCTACCCTATATACCACCTCCAGCAAACTCAAGCTCTATTATCCCGGCCAGCACCTTATCTGTTCCATGTGATGCCTATCATGTTCTATGAAGGTTTCCAGATAATTTGCAATAACAAATTTACCATAAGATTTATGATAACAAGCCTCCGGTATCTCCAACAACTCCTTTAGCAAAAGCTTGCGGTATTTTATAGCTTGATCCAACAACTCATCCTTTTTCTGTTTTTTCCCATAGGGAACAGCTTTTTTATTGAACTCATCAAACTTTAGTTCCTTTATTGCCACCGGCTCTCCATCTTTGATATTCAGAATTGCTTTTTTCAGGAAAAACTCATCCCATAAAACAATGTGACTTATTATGTCTCCAATTGCCCACTTACCTTTTTTGGGGGACTCATGCCAGTTTTTTATCTCCTGTGATTTGAGCAATTGCAAAAAATCAATTAGCTCACCAAATTCACTGAGGAGCACATCTTTGCTCCGCATAAAAAACCTCCTTCCCTAAATATTTGCTTATTTGTAATTCTTTCCTGCAGCAAATCCACTACCAACAACATCACCTATACCCAAGTATTTGTTATCCATATTATAAATTAGTGGGTCTATTTTTTTGGTGTCCGGCAAACCACCTGTGAGTACACTTTCACTGGCATAGGTCTCCTTGATTTCCCCAATATAGACAGTCATATTATAAATATCAAAGGACTTGATCAGCTCGCAAACCAAATTTATAGGGCATTCTTCAATTAGAGGAGCTTTTTCATTTTCACCATAGAACGTCCTAAATACATCTGATTTATCAGTTTTTGAACCAGAAACCAGGCCACAATAATCAACCTGTACCATCTGATCAACTGATGGGATGTTTATGCTGAACCATTTATGTTCCAGAATCCCTCTACCGGTATAATGCTTTCTATCCAGAGAAGTATATACTGCGGCAGGGTCCACACTAATTATCCCACAGTTGCCAGCTGTACAGTAGTTGGGTTTATCACCCATTACTGCGCCAATGAGAACAGCAGGCAGTGGATATATTAGTGGACTGTTGGTCAATTTTACCTTTTTCATCTTTAAGAATTCTCCTTTCCTGATCATGCTTGCTCTACTAACCAGTTAGTTATATATGTAAACCTGGCCTGATTCAAGGCATGCCCCCCCCTGAACCGTTTGTGCTGAAGGTTATCTGCAGCTGAATTTTTTATGAAGGCCTCTCGAGCTCTTTCCACTATTATATGGGCATCTTGAGAATATTTATCCTCTTCAGCAGACATTATCAGAATTTTCCTCGGAGCAATGCATTTTATCAGATCTTCAATATCAAATTTTTTTACCAACCCTGGTATCACTTCCGCCATTTCTATTCCCGTTCCCCGCCTCATTTTTTCTGCATAACTGCAAGCAGCCCCACTGCTGCAGGCAAATTGAATTCTCTCATCCAGGGCTGCCTGAAATAAAACTGTATTGCCACCATAAGAATGACCCAACACCCCTATCCTGTTGGATTGAACATATCTGTGCTGCTGCAATAAAGAAACTGCAATTGATGCATCTTCCAGCACTTTTTTCATCAAAAGTTCTCCCTGCACTAACCGGTAACACATCTCATTATAGTGCTGAAGAAAATCATTATAACCGTCAGCTTCAATCCCTTTTTTATTTACCCGGCGGTCCTCAAAACATATTGAATCAGGTGCCAGAACAATAAAACCCCTCCTGGCCAGTTCAGGCCCAAAAGCCTGCCACTCATGTCCAATTAGTCCAGCCACTTCGCTTTTGCCAATATGCCTCTCTCCGCCATGCTGATGATGCACCAGCAAACCCGGGAATGTCCCTGAAGAACAAGGGATAAAGAAAAAGGCCCGAATTTCATCCCCTTCACTTCCAGCATAACTTATTAGATAGCGTTCATATCCCTCTTCTTTCTCACTCTTTATGACAGTATAATCAACATGACCGGTTTTCATATCAACACCTAAATATTCAGCCAGATTCTGGCATAATGGTTCTGGAGAAAACATTACACCCCTCCTATTGTCCAAATAAAGAAGAAAATATTCCCCCGGGTCAATGGGTCTTTAGTATGGCTGCCTTTAAAAGTTCTGCTGCTGAGTGATCCGGTTTCTTTTCATATATCTCCTCAAACACCTCAATAAAACTTAGATTCGGGAAAAACCCCCTGTGACCTGATCCCAGGACACGAAGATTATAGAACTCTGCCAGACTTTCCAGGGCATCATAAAGCACATTTTGTCCTGCTTGATGCAGTTCACCTCTGACTTTGTTAACTGATGGCATAAGGTAGCGAATTCCTATCTCATGGCTGACAAAATATATCAGATCTTCTGTTGGGCGCTTATAATAATGGAGATTCTTATCATATCCCAGATCATTAGCATCAGGACCTTTGTTGTTGGCAACACATAAGGAAACCTGGAAACTATTGGTCTTATAATTATCACCCACCAGCTCATCCCAGGATTGAAAAATTACTTTATCCTTCAAGGCATTATAAAGCTCTGTGCTCTTCTCTTTTAAATTCGGATACTCAACCGGCCAGACTCGTTCCTCATAAACTTTATAATTGCCCTTGAGAAGCTCACCCAGCTCCAACACCAGTTCGCTCTGATCTTTATTGAGCTTAACTGTCTCCCCTTTGAGGTATTCTGAGTAACCTGCATGTAACATATCAATTTTTTCCAATGCTTCTCCATACCTATGACAAAACACAGCAAAATCTTTATTGTTAACAAAATCAGCCACCAGATTAAAATATTCATCAATTTCATCCTGTGAACTAAGGTTAATGATAGAGGAAATAAAAAAAGCTAATACTGTATAAATTGATGGGGGGGTGCCATCCCCAAAAGACAATAAACTTTTATTTTCTTGCAGAAAGATCCGGTCAGTATCCAGTAAGCTGTCTTTATAATTAACTGCGTATTCACTGTCATAATTAATCTTTGCTACTGCTAAAACATGAAAGAAATAATTGCTTCCTTTTTCCACAAGAGGTAAAACCTTGGGCATGCTAACTCACTCCCATTTATCTGTGAATCTTTTGGCTATTATCTTAATAAGCAGCAATTCATTTACCTTTGCCTTTAACCATTTTTTCAGGTCTTTTTTTATCTAAAAACCATTGTAAACTTCTTCTTCTAATTCCAAAATTATGATTCCTTGCCCTTAATTTTCTTCAGGCTTCCATCTTTGGCATCTACATGAAATACCTTATATGTTCTGGGAATTTTACTTTTAGCCCCTGCCATCTCAGCACTCAGAACTTCTTTAAAGGCCTGATCATTCCAGCCCAGAGTAATCAACCACCATCCTTCAGTTTCAGAAAAATCCACTTCCTCCACCCTGACTGCCTGTAATGGCGATTCCCCCTCCTCCTGATAGATTTCTCTGGCAAATTCCATGGCAAGCTTTACTGCTGTTTGTGCATCTACCTTTTCACTCATTCATATTTCACCTCACTCAAAGCATAAAGTTGCTGTGCTTCCAAAAGTACAAAATCACAGCCAGCTAATTTTTAAGTAAACCAGATTATCAATACCAGTAAAATAAAGAGAGCTAAAATTATACCCCATAAACCACTCCAGTTAAGTGGTATTTCACTCTGGCCATGAGACATGAGTGGGGTATTGCTATCAAAATAAGGGTAGAGTTCATCTATGGCTGGTGTGGGGACATGAGTTTCTCTGGCCAGTGATAAGAATTCATCTGCTAAATACTTCATCTCATCTCTTGCCGCCCGGGCATGCCCGATCCCACTAACTTCCACTTCTTCTTTCCTGGCTAGCTGGCGAAAAAGTACTATCATCAAAGGTTCTGGTACCCATTCCGCCAGAGACCAGGGTAGTACGTTGATACCTTTTTTACGCAAAACCCGAAGCCCCTCCTTTATTCCACGGGCAGCCAGTACCAGGGCATCTCTTGTTTTCACCCACCTCTTTAGATCTGTGCCAGCAGCATAAAGAGAGGGTACTTCAGCAGGCATGAGAAAAGCCACATGCACTTTCAGTAACTCATCCATATCACGACGTATTTGAACTCTGTAACCTCTCATAGAACCAATGACCTTAGCAACCTGCCGGGTGCGCTCAGTA
Organism: Halanaerobiales bacterium; assembly: GCA_003551905.1. GTDB lineage: Bacteria > Bacillota > Halanaerobiia > B1SED10-174 > B1SED10-174 > B1SED10-174. The sequence goes on along the minus strand of PUNT01000035.1, from coordinate 9,364 downwards.
ATGCTTCCATCCACTTCACCCAGAGGAATTGTAGCTCTGTTCTTCTCATCTACAGGAAATACACGAACAATGTGCCCATCCCCATATCCCCCGGCAACAGGAAAACCAATCATAATTCTTTCCTTTCCCAGGGCCTTTATCAGTCTCTCCTGCCCTTCTGCATTGTTCATCATAAAAAGGATGGTTGGCACCTTCCTGTTTTTAGCCAGTACAGAAAGAATCTCAACTGCCTGATTCTTGCGCATTGCCACTATAATCAAATCATAATAATCATCCTCTGCCAGCTTTTCCACCACTGGCACAGGATAAACAGTCTGTTCACCGGTTGAGCTGTTTTCAATTATCACCCCATGTTCTCTTATATCTCTCAAACGCTTTCCCCGGGCCAGAATGGTAACATCATGACCAGCCTGCCAAAGTTTCTGGGCAAAGAAGCTGCCTATGGGGCCGGCCCCAAATATTAGAGTTTTCAATATCTTCACCCTTTCGAAAATTTTAGCTGAGCTGGATCTTTCTGGCAATATAAGCAGTTGTGGAAAAATCTGCCTGCAGCTCTTCATGAAGATTTTCAAACAGTTCCATTACCTTTTCCTGCAATTTATTCTGCTTATATTGATCCAGAGCCAGATACGAGGACTGGGAAAAGAACCCCTTAACAAATTTTTCTCTGGTCTCTACAAGTTTCCACTTAAAATCAAGATAGTCCTGCAGTACGAATAGTTTGCTGTTAATTATTTCTAATTTCCTTTTTTCTTTTATATCTTCATCTGATTTTTTCCCTTTCGGGTAATATTTCCAGAGCAACTCATAAGCTCGTTTTACTTCTTCAATTTGGATCTCTGTTGACACATTCCACATCAAAACCAGGTAACCATTTTCCTCTAGCAATTCATGGCACCGTCTGTACTTTATTTTTTTATCCAGCCAGTGAAAAGCAGTTGCTGATAATATAAAAGAGGTTTTGAAAGGCTCTGCCGGTTCCCATTCTTCAAAAGGAATTACTTCAACAGTTATACTGTATCTGCCTGCATTTTTGGCCATTAATATGCCTGCCAGATCTTGGCCCATCTCAAGACAATGCACCCTATAACCTCTTTCTGCAAACTTGAAAGTAGCCTGCCCTGAACCTGCGCCTATCTCAAGAAGCGTCTGGTCTCTGGAAACTTCCGTTCGCCGAATTATCCAGTCAATAACTTCATCTGGATAATCCGGTCGCGATTCATGGTAAATTTTTGCTGCTTTATTGAAAGTCTCTCTTCTTTCCAAATAAATCACTCTCTTTTCTATCATAATAATGGTCAGTTCCATTTTTTTTAAAAATAGACCTATTAGCAAAAAGCCATCTTTACTGCTGAGAATTAATTAAATACACTTTATGTCAAAAATATTGTAATGCATCTGTTTCCCACAACATATTTAGAAACCCTTGCAAGGAAAACAGATAGCAAATGTCGAAAGAAAGTAATCTAGAAGATCATTCTAGAACCTTAAAATTATTTTTGCCTTTTCTTTTACCAGGGAAAACTATTCTTTATCTATGCTGAGGAGGGTACAAATGAGAATTATCTATGAGGGAAAAACCAAAGATGTCCACGAAAAAGATGATGGGACTTACCTGTTAAAATTCAAAGATGATGTAACAGGTACAGATGGTGTTTTTGATCCAGGAGCAAATACGGTTGGCCTATCCATTGCAGGGGCAGGCAAGGCTGGTTTGCGGCTGACAAAATTCTTTTTTGAGAAAATAAATTCTGCTGGCATACCTACTCATTATCTGTCTGCAGATATTGAGAATTCTACTATGACGGTAAAACCAGCAGAAATGTTTGGTGAAGGAGTAGAAGTTATTTTAAGGTACAGAGCAGTAGGAAGCTTCTATAGAAGATATGGCAGATACTGTAGGGAAGGAGAAAAGCTCCATTCCTATGTGGAAGTTACACTAAAAGATGATGAGCGTAATGACCCTTTGATTACCGATGATGCCCTGGAGATGCTGGGTATCATGACCAAAGAGGAGTACAGGGTCTTAAAAGAACTCACCAGGAAAATCGGTGTCATTGTGCAGGAGGCCCTGGCTGAAAAAAACCTGGAACTCTATGACATCAAATTCGAATTTGGGCGGATAGGGAAAGACAAACACATTGCTCTAATAGACGAAATTTCTGGTGGTAACATGCGAGCCTACCGAGGCCATGAGCATATTAAACCTCTGGAACTGGAACAGATAATGCTCGGTGAATGATAAAAAATGAAACCTTTGCAACATGTGGCAAACACTCCCGGTTTTTACTGGGAGTGTTTTTGTGTATGATTTTGTTTTGAACTCTTCTTCTGAATAATAAACTCAACGAAGCTTGAGTTTATTGACCTTATACTCTATAAATAGATCTTGACCATTACGGGGAATCTGATACCTAACCAGCATCAGGAAATCACCAAAGTCACCAACCTGAAAGGTGCCCTGTCCTGCATAAGAACCGTCTTCTCCTGTAAGTTCTATCTGAAAGGTATGGATTTTTACTTTCTCCTCTCCTATTGTTTCCTCATCACTACCAATGTGCTGAACCTGACCAGTCCCATCAATAAGAGTGGTTTCAATATCCAGATGCTGAATTGCATGGAAAGGAACCAAAAAACCCTTCATGATAACATCGGCATAAAAAGGTGGCAACTCATCCTGATTAAGGTCATTTATCAATCTTACCACATTCCCCTCCTCATGGATAAGGAATGTCATTTTCTGCATTACCTCAACTTCTTCACTATCAACTTCTCCTATGCTGCTCTGCATTGATACCTTATTCAACTCACCTTCAGGGAACTCTTCCAATCCATGATGTTCATAATTAACTCTAAATTCAGTACTGACATCGATAAAAACATACTCCAGTTTTTCAAACAAATTGACTATATTGCCTATCTTATCAAAGGTCAGCCAGAAACTTCCCTCAGAAAAAGGGTTTTGTGCTTTTACAATTAGATTCTGTGAGGGCAGAAGAAAAACAATTAAAAGCACTAACAAGATAACATATTTTCGCAATTTAGACACCTTCCCCCATTATATGTTCTATTTCCACCGCAAATAAAAAATTTTTAATTTATATATTAATTCCTTATCTCTAAAATATTTCCTTCTATTAAAAAAATGTAACCACTTCTGGTCAATTCCTATTACCGCTCACAGATGCACTATCATCTGTTCTTCTCTCACACTTCTAGTCAGGTTCTAATATATATACTATTGAAAGATAAATAGGAGTTTAAGGAGGTATGGATAATATGCCCCCCCAGAACACAACAAAGCTTCTTAAGGAAATACTGGAACTTCTCAACAGTCCCCATTCAGGTCTGGTGGAAATAAAAAGCCAGATCACAGAAATCTTAGATATAGTTAGAGAAATAAGAGACATCGTAAGACCAGTAGTTCCAGTACCAGAAAGGGTAAATATTGTTGTGAAGCCTGGCGACACGCTGGGTTTCTATGCCCGGGTTTTCTCTATAACTGTTGAAGAAATTGTGGCAGTCAATCCAGGAATAGTGGATCCTGATGTGATTTTCCCCGGGCAAATAGTAATAATTCCCGCCCCCCCTCCAGTGGGACCCAGCCCTGGTATAACCAGCGCCCAGCACCTGGTTCGCTCTGGAGATACACTTTTCGCCATTGCCCGTCAATATGGTGTTTCTCTAGCCCAGCTAATTGCAGTCAATCCCCAGATTGTCGATCCTGATGTCATTTCTGTAAATCAGGTAATCAACCTGCCAGTAACACCACCTGCTCCACCAGCGCCACCACCAGGAACAATCCAAATATTTGTCACTGTAGGTGAAACCCTAAGAAGTATCAGCAGGCGTACCGGTGTCAGCCTGTTGGCAATAATAGCCGCAAACCCACAGATAGTAGATCCAGACAGAATATTCGTAGGGCAGATCATCAATGTCCCTTTGAGAAGCTAAAAAGACGTTCATAGCAGGTCTACCTGCAGGAGGCAGACCTGCTATCTTCATCACCAATTCCAGTATTTACCAATCAGAAATAATAACTCAAACCAAGGCTGGTACCGGCGCTGAAGTCCCCGGTTTCACTGAACAGGAGGTTTCCGGAAATATTTAATTCAACCCCTCCTCCTAAATCACTGATGTAATAAGGAGCTAAGGCTAGAGAACCATCCTTCGTCTCAGCTAAAAATGCTGTCCCTATCTGGGTAAAGGGATCCAATAAAAGGGATATATTAGCAAGCAGGAGATCGTATACTCCTTTTCTAAAAACTCCCTGAGCCGGTACATTTCCCAGCCTTAAAAGGACTTCTGGCCCCAGTTCCCTTTTTAAAAACCTCATATATTCTACCTGCAAAAAAACTGTACGTTCTTCAAATTCCGGTCCTACCTGCCAGCTGTAGTCAAGGCCCAGCTGGGCAACTATATCTTCTTTTTCTGCTTCCTGCAGGAAAAAATATCCCAGGGCTCCATAAATCCCTACCGGACCGGCATCTCCACTGTAGGTAATGCCTGTTCGCAATAGATTATCTTTATCCGGCCCGGGAGGTAATCTCAACGGCTGATAACTGAAATTCAGGCTGAAATCATGGCCAGGAACTGGAAAACGTAATCTCCCTCCATAGCCCAGTCTATCCAGAGATTTCCCTGTTAACCCTCGGGGAAAACTGGTCACCAGTTGAAAACTAGCTCCATCTCCTAGAGAATGAAAATAGCGTATTCCATCAACTGATGGTACATGCGTTTCTCCTGCCAGTCCCTCTACTCCAAAGCCATAACCCAGTGGATTCAGAAAAGCCCCATACCCCCAGGACACAGGCTGTCTGCCAAGGGTTACATGGCCATGCCCATGTCCCTGGCGCAGGTAAAAATACTTTATTCCTATTTCCGGCCGGCCATCAGCCAGAGCAGCCCTGAGTACCAGACGTGCCTCCAGATCTTTTTTGGCTGGCAGGTAAAACTCCAATTCTCCGGTTCCAGAAAAATTTGCTGTTATCTGATCACTATAGTTCAGGCCGCTCTGAAATTCAATTTTCCCACCAATCTGTACAGCATGGGCATTATCCTGAACTGTTAAAAGGATCAGAACTGTTAATATTATAAGAAACACTATCCCAGGAAAAACTTTTATTTGCATGGCAGGAGATCTCCTTTCTAAAAATTGATTACCGTTCCTAAACATGTTCGTTTTTCTCCCAAAACTTCTATTGCAGGGCCTCCAGGGATATCTTTCCTGCTGGGATATTGTAATCCAGTTCAATTTTATTGATCCGATAAATAGTTTCTGTACCTTCCCGCAGTTTGTCCTCCATGACCATATCAACCGGCATCCAGCGACCTTCAACAACTTCCTTTACCTCTCTGGTTTCCATTACTTTAAGAAGACGTCCACCTCTGGCGTACATTTCCTCCCGCAATATTACAAATCTCTCTCCATCAACCCAGAATTTTCGTTGATAGTAAGCTGGCTCTTCATCTTCTCTGGCCTTTGCATCTATAATATATACCGGACGCCCATCCAATACTTCTTCCCCTATTATTTCAAACTCATATAGCTCAACCAGCTGTTCTGACTCCAGGGTATCCTGATAGGAAAAATCACTGCCCATCATTCTCTGTTCCAGCATGTGCCCGGAGATCCTTATCAGATCTTCTGCATCAGGAAAATACATCCACAACTCGTCATCCATCAAAAGATACTTGGTGCCTCGGTCTCTGGGGTTAACAAATTCAACCAGCGCGTTAGTAACCTCACCATCGCTTTCCACGAACATGATCATCTCTTTTACAATTTCCCGACCTCTATCAACTATTATCATCTCTGACTCAATGCGAGCGCTCTTAATAAATTGATTTTCATCAACTTTTTTCATTATCTCATAGCCACTTAGATCTTGAGCCAGGACATGATTTAGGAAAACACCTCCTGCCATGAGAAACGCCATGAGCAAAAAACAAACCTTCCCCTGAAATTTCATTATCAATTCCCTCCCTGATCTAAAATTCCCTACTTCCCAACCAGTCCTGTATAAAGCAATTATTCCTCGATGTAATGGAGGGCATCAACAGGTTCAAGTTTGGCTGCTTTATAGGCTGGGTAAAGACAGGAAAGAGTTACCACTATAACTCCCAGGGCAAAACTCACTATTAGATTTTCCAGGTTAAATGCCAGGTAAAATACCGGTTCTATAATGAGCTCCAGATCTTTGGAGAGCATGGCAAAATCTTCTACATGAATACCAGCCTTTGAGTAGTAGAAGGTGATTATGCCTCCTATTATTGCACCCAAAAAACTACCTATTATGCCCATGAAAGTGCCTTCCAGAACAAATACCTTCATGATATCCCTGCCTCTAAGACCAAGTGCAGCCATCATACCTATCTCTGAAGTCCTTTCCCGGACTATCATGGTCAGTGTGCTGATAATAACCACAGCACCCATAACAATAAAAAGCACATAAACCAGATCCATTACTTTGGCAACTTCATAGTAGAAATCAACGAATGGGTCAGCCTTGTTCCATAGGGCTGTGGAATACTGATTTCCACCTCGCTCTGTGAGAAGGCCATCTATTTCTTCCTTTAAGGCATCAGCTTCCCGGGTCTGGGCAGCAAAAACAAATAATTCAGTAGCTTCTTCTTCCAGCCAGAGCATATCCCTGGCTGTATCTATGGGCAAATAGAAGAATCTATCATCAAGTGCTGCCACGCCTGCCTCACTAACCCCTACAATTTCAAAAGTGCGGCCTCGTAAAGATTGATGAGTATCAGAAAACATCAGTGTAATCCGGTCATGAGTCTCTACCCCTAGCTTTTTCAGCAAACCTCGCCCCAGGAGAATTTCATTACCCATCTCCGGCAACCTTCCAGCCTTTATGTCATCTTTAAGAGTACCATGCTGATCCTCGCGAGCTGGGTCAATCCCCACTCCTATCATTCTTATTAGCTGGTCATTGATGCTGGCCATGGCCCCAAATCTTATCCTGGGCAGCACATATTCAGCCTTATCCAGTTCTTCAATCTCTCCAATCATGGCCTCAACACCAGCCTCATTAAAACCAAAAACAGTATAATCAAGGGATAAAAGGGCCTCTCTAATCTGGTACTCTTCATGGGTTATACGAACATGTCCAAACATGTAGTCTATATACATTTTAAAGCTGGAATCAGTAATGCCTACCATCAGCCCCCGGGCAAAAACAACTATTACAACCACGGTAGTGATGGCCAGAATGGCAATAAAAGTCCGAACTTTATTGCGCTTTAAATTACGCCAGGCAATTCTTGTGAACTGCATTTTGCCACCTCCTGTTTTTACCTGTGCTGTATTGCCTCCACAGGGTCTTTACGGGCAGCCCAGTATGAAGGAATAATGCTGGCAATAATAGCAATAGCTACCACAAAAATAAATATCAGGACAAATGATGATGTATTCCAGGCACCATATAGTTTATCACCCATGGGAACTCCCAGATCTCCCAGATCGAGAAAAGCTTCCATATCCAACCCATAAAATGTCAACCAGTAAACAACTACGGCACCCAGCACACAGCCGATCAAACTGCCAATTGCTCCAATTCCAGCAGCTTCCAGAATAAAAACCCGAACAATTTCATTCTCTTTCAAGCCCAGGGCTTTCATCATGCCAATCTCCTTCACTCTTTCTATGGCTGCCAGCACAATAGCGCTTACAATCCCGATACCTCCTACCAGCAGGAAAAGAGCCAGGATAAAGTATGTCTCCAGGTACCCCCAGGCTTCCAGAGCCACCAATAGTTCAGCAGCATCTCGGTAAGACCGGACCTGATAATCTCTTCCGGCAAACTCAACTCCCAGTTTTTGTGCTTGAGTCAGGGCCTGATCCCTGTTCTCCATGCGAACCATGATCTGACTAACCTTATCTTCTTGCAAATTCAAGGCTTTGGTAGCCTGTTCTTTAGCCACAAATACTGTCCCCAGGTTCATATCCGGATGGGGTACAGATACAATACCTTTTACATCACCCTGCATGGTATTGAAGGCCCCTCGTCTATCCTGAAAACGTAGTGTAAAGAAATCTCCTGACTGCAGGTCAAAGAATTCAGCCAGTCGTTCCCCTATAACTATTCCGGACCCATTTCCAGTGATAAATTCTCCTTCAACCAGATATTCTTGATTTCTGAATACTTCACCAAACGTCAAGGGATCAATGGCTCTCACTCTCACAGGAAATTCATGCCTCCCGGCAATGAAATCTGCTGAAAAATCCAGCACTTTAGTCATGCCCAGTACCCCTTGAGTTTCATTGATAGCCATTAGCATATCATCATCAGGAACAAAAGTTTCTTCCAGGGGTAAAATATTGCCTTCATCTGCTTCCAGGAAAAATTCTTCTCGACCTATCTCTATGTGTGGTGTCTCCAGATCAATGATATTGGCAAAAGTAATATCCATAAGGCCCATCATCATAGACTCCATGAACAGGAAAAAAACCACAGCCAGTGTCAATATTAATGAAAGAATCAGTGTTCTGCCCCGGCGCCTGAAAAGGTTTCGAAAAGCTATTTTTAGAAGGTACATATTATTCACGCCTTTCTTCCCGGCAAATCATACCATCTTTAAGCTCTAAAAGCCGCCTGGCGTATTCCATGACCATGGGATCGTGGGTGGAAAATATGAACGTGGTATTGAGCTCCTTATTCATCCTCACCATGATTTCCAGAACTTCCTTACTGGCTTCTGAGTCCAGATTGGCAGTTGGTTCATCAGCCAGTACAAGCTTGGGTTCTTTAACCAGTGCTCTGGCCACAGCCACCCTTTGATTCTGGCCACCAGAGAGTTGGTTTGGCCTTCTGTGCAGCATGTCCCCCAGGCCAACTCTGCTCAAAATATTCTCCACCTTTTCCTTTGCTTTTCTGTTTTCACCTTTTTCTGCAATTTTTAGAGCAAATTCAACATTTTCATAAGCAGTTAATACTGGAATTAGATTGAAACTCTGGAAGATAAAGCCTATATTTTGCCGACGCAAGAGTGCCAGTTGATTCTTGTTCATCTCCCCAATACTTGAGCCATTGAGCTGAACCCTGCCACTGGTTGGTTTGTCCAGTGCTCCTATCAGATTCAGTAACGTGGTTTTTCCTGAGCCTGAAGGACCGAAAATGGTGGTGAACTCTCCTTCCTCAATTTCCAGATCTACACCCCGCAAGGCAAATACCTTAATTTCACCCTGCCCATAAATCTTTTTCACATCTTCCAATTCCAGCAGTGACACACTAATTCACACTCCTTTTTAATTGAGATGCCAACCTTATTCAGTTTTATTAGAGTTGCCAAAGATCCTGCTGCCCATGGTTTCCAGAACTTCGTCAGCCACTTTTTCTATGACCAGTTT
>PUNT01000089.1 GCA_003551905.1 Halanaerobiales bacterium | reverse complement strand
TAAAATTTTATGTTGAGCAGGTATCTGATGAAGGGATCTGGGATATTTCCTGGGAGTGGGAGCACTTCCCGGCAGAATTTGCTGTAGCTCGCAGGTACTGGCAAGGGATTTTAGCAATGCAAAGATATAGAACATTAAAAGCATTTAACTGGACTCTGTAAGTACTCATGGTAGAGAGGTTTTATAATAGTATGATAGTGTGATATAATATTGCTGGTTGTGTGCATTTGTGGATATATTTTTTGCTACAAGGCCAGCAAAAAAGAACATTGTCCAGTTGTGTTTTCTCATACCTGAAGTGCCAAAGTTAAAAACCCAAACACTTTTCAAAAGCCCGATAAATTTAGAGGCAATCTGTTATCTGAAAAATTGCTGCCATAATTTCCATACAGAAGATTATAGCTGAATAAGGAAATATGGCCTGGATTAACACTATTGCCCCAATGTTTTGGGGTTTTGTTTATGGAACAGGAAGAAATTGAAGATATCTGGGAAAATACCTCAGTACTGGATAGAGGTGAAAAGACTTGTTACCTATCATAACAATTATTGGAAGCTTGGTTGTAATACTGGCCTTGCTTCGCTTTAAAGTTAATATAGGGATGGCCATGTTCCTGGGAGCATTGATCAATGTTCTGGGAGGAGGTCTGGGCCTGGAACAAGCCTGGGAAACGCTCTATAAAAGCGTGATTGATCCGGTGACAATAGAACTGGCCCTGACCATTATGTTTATAACCGGCCTGGGGAATATCATGGGGAAGACCGGCATTCTCCGGCAGCTCATTGACAGCCTGCAGCGCCTTTTTCGCGATACCCGGCTGATCTTGATTGCGTTACCCAGTTTAATTGGAATGTTAATGGTGCCCGGTGGGGCAATCATGTCAGCTCCTCTAGTGCAAGAGGTAGGACAGCGTCATAAGATGGAACCGGCAAAAATGGTTGCAGCCAATATGATGTTCCGGCACATGTGGTACCTCATTTTCCCTCTGTTTCCAACCATGATTATGGCTTCACAACTGTCTGAAGTCAGTCCAATATCCATAGTTATTTTTAATTTACCATTAATGCTTATTGCTTTCATAGTAACTTTTCTAATGCTATTCCGCAACCAAAAGGATATGCACAATGGCAAGTATCAGGGGTGGGATCCCCAGGCATTGTATTCCCTTTTGCGTTCAGTTTTGCCCATGCTGACAGCCATAGTTCTGGCTTTAGGTCTGGGAATTTATTTCCCCCTGGCTATTTTTGTGGGGGTCCTGGTGGTTTTCGTCTATCAGTGGCAGGAAAAAAGGATTTCTCCTGTGGTTTTTGCCAGGGAATTCCTGCAATCTGTTAACTGGGGGCTGGTGCTGGCCATTTTTGCCATCATGTACTTCAAGGATGTGCTGGCAGCAGCAGGAGGAGTTGAGCTCATAGCCAGTTATCTTATAGAGCAGGGAATATCACTGCTGCCGCTGCTAATAGTGGTGCCTTTTCTGGGGGGGGTTGTTACCGGCAGTAATGTAGCCAACATTGGTATCGCTTTCCCCTTATTTTTGCCTCTTTTGCCAGTTGAGGGCAGGGAGATATACGTGGCCTTTATGTTTACCATGAGTGTTCAAGGTTATCTGGTTTCACCAATTCATCTTTGCTTGATACTGACCAGGGAGCATTTCCGCTGTTCCCTGGGAGCAACATATCGTTACTTTCTGATTCCTCCAGTTCTGGTCATGGTGGCAGGAACCCTGCTTTTTCTTCTTCTCACCGGCTTTTAATAAGATCCTTGTCTGAGGGGGCAAGAAATGAAAATACTGGTTTTGTTTGGGGGCGCCCGGCGGGTAAATACCTATAATGTTTTACAGACAGTTAAGGATGCTATGCAGCAGGCAACACCTGTAGAGTTTAAAGAGATCTGGCTTGATAATATGGAACTACCTTTTTGCTGTTCCTGTTATAGCTGTTTTTTCCATGGAGAAGATAAATGTCCCCATGTTAATGCAGTGAACCCAGTTTTCCAGGAGATGATAGAGAGTGATGCTTTGATTCTGGCAACCCCTGTATATTCAATGCAACTCAGTGCTGTATTAAAAAATTTCCTGGATCATCTTTCTTATGTTATCCACCGCCCGGCTTTTCCCAGCAAAAAAGCCCTGGTTATAACCACAACAGCTGGTGGTGGACATGTGGGGACTGCAAATTATTTGAAATCAATTCTGCATCTATGGGGTTGCGATAGAGTCTACACTATTCCGGTACGGGTAGCTGCTATGGAACTTATTATAAGTAAAAAACTAAAGAAGAAAATTTGCAAAATTTCACAGGCTTTTTGCGAAGATATAGTTCAGGGGCGTCTTTATCCACCTTCTCTGAAGTATTTGCTCTACTTTTCAATCTGGAAGGCCCTGAATGGTCAGGGGGAAAAAGATCAAACTTCCGATTACATATACTGGCAGGAAAGGGATTGGCTTGCTAAAGATTACTTTCATCCCATAAGTTTACCCAGGAGGATTATGGGGAGAAGTATGTGGAAGTTTTTCAATTACTTGCTAAGAATGTAGCTCTGGTGGGAAGAAAAAGGGTAAGCTGCAGATTTCCCCAAAATATTTGAGTAATTAAAAGGGTTAGCCGGAATAGTTATTGAATTATTTAACAGGGTAGTAATATTTGCTCCTTTTCCCAGGAGCATTTTTGCTGACCGGGCCAATCAGCCCAATTTTTATTTGCTGGATCAGAATGAATATTGATGGCAGGTGGTGCTTTTTCCCATGTCCAATCCAGAAATCAGTCGGGATAGATTGACTGATAAGCCAATATTGCCAACACTATTGCGATTGTCCTGGCCAATTATAACCGCACAGGTATTGCAACTATTTTATAATCTGGCAGATACTTTCTGGGTAGCCCAGCTGGGAGCAGGTCCGCTGGCTGCCATTTCCATCTCCTTTCCCATATTGTTCATTATAATTTCACTGGCTGGCGGTTTTGCCATTGCCGGTGTAGCACTGGTATCTCAATATACCGGTGCTGAAGCTAGAGATGATGCTAACCGAGCTGCAGGGCAGGTAATTTTGTTTTCTGTCTTTTTGTCATTATTGTTCTCAATACTGGGCTTGATTTTTGGCCGACATCTTTTGATTCTAATAGGAGCAGGTCCGGAGATAATTGATGATGCCTGGGCTTTTTTCCGGATCATAACTGCGGGTATTCCACTTATCTTTATATTCTTTGTTTTTGCTGCCATCCTGGAGGGAACTGGTGATACCATCACCCCTATGAAACTGAAGGTTGGTAGTGTGCTGCTCAATATAATTATGGATCCTTTTCTCATATTTGGCTGGTGGATATTCCCGGAACTGGGAATTGCCGGTGCAGCCTATGCAACAATATTATCACGCCTGGGAGCCACAGCTATTGGAATTTACCTCATGTTCCGGGGCTGGAAGGGAATAAAACTAGGCCTATCTGATTTTATACCTAATTTTCAGCTAATTCCTCGCATAGTTCGTATAGGTCTGCC
>PUNT01000168.1 GCA_003551905.1 Halanaerobiales bacterium | reverse complement strand
TGCTGAAGGGGTGAAAATACATACTGCAACCCATGCTTTTAGCAGTGTGGCACGTTCTTTACGCCTGCGCTGGCAGGGCATTGATCTATTGGAGGCAATGGGGGAGGCTCTGCGGAGAATTTCAAGGGGGACTAAAGCTGCTATTGAAGCATCTGTCATGGCTTCAGATGCCGGTCTTGTACCTGTTGAAGAAGACATTATAGCTGCAGCTGGTGCAGGTAGTGGCGCTGATTCAGTTATTGTTCTTCGCCCAGCTTCTATGAACAACTTTTTTGAACTGAAAGTTCGTGAATTTGTAGCACTGCCACAGGGGCGTAATCCTCAACTGGAAGCAAAAGACCAATCTTTACCTAAGGAAGATGATGATGAATAGAAAAGATACAGATATCCAAAAAGATATAAGGAAACGCTTACTGGCTACTATTATGGGTGAGGAGAAACCGGATCTTGTAATAAAGAATTGTGGTGTTCTATGTGTTTTTACAGGAGAAATAATAAAGACTAATATAATTATTGCAGGCAATAGAATAGCCTGCTGGAACAGTGGTATTAATGAAGGAGAAAAAACAATTGAGGCTGAAGGGTTCTATGCTATTCCCGGATTAATAGATGGTCATACCCATATTGAATCTACAATGTTAACTACCAGTGAACTGGCCAGGCAAATCGTGCCCCGGGGAGTTACAACAATAATTGCGGATCTACATGAAATGGCCAGTCTTTTTGGTAAGGAAGGCGTTAAGGTTTTCATGGAAGAAGCCCGGGAGGTTCCTATGCGACTCTATATACAGGTGCCTGCCCTCTTAAACAATGAGACTGCAGAAGATTTGCTTGACTTTAAAGAGGTTGTATCTTTTGGGGAAGCAAGTCTCCCACGAATTATGAGAGATCCTGAGAAATTTATTGATTTATATGAAAAAACTAGAGCTCATGGCAAGATAATTACAGGCCATGCTGCTAGCCTTAATTTGGGTTCAGAGCTATGCGCATTAACAGCCCTGGGACATTGTGATGATCATGAGTGTGCCACAGTTCATGAGGCTATGGATAGAATTAGAATGGGGCAGCGTGTAATGATCCGAGAAGGTTCAGCAGCAAAAAACCTCAAAAAACTAATAAAAGTTGTTCTGGATGCTCCTAATCTCGGGAGTCGCTGCCTCTTTTGTACTGACGATGTTGATGTCAGTGATATTATAACTCAGGGACATATGGACAATTGTGTTGTGTCTGCCGTGAGTGAAGGGGTTGCACCGGAGCTGTCAATAAGTATGGCAACCACTAACTGTGCTGAACATCACCGTCTGGAACAGGATTTAGGGAGTCTGGCTCCTGGGAGGTTTGCAGATATAGTTCTTGTACCAGAGTTGTTTGAAATAAGGCCGGAAAAAGTAATATTTGATGGTGAACTGGTGGCTGAAAAAGGTAAAGCCCTCTGGAGTAGAAAGCAGGTGTTTTTTCCGCAAAAGTTCTACAAATCGGTTAATCTGGGGAAAATTCCTAAGCCGGAGGACTTGAGACTCCCTTTGCCGGAAAATAAACATGTACGTGTCCGTATAATTAGAATACAGCCAGAACAGATTTTAAAAGAGTTAGATATGGAAATGGTCCAAGTAATAAATGGAAAAATTGAAAATGATATTGAGAGGGACATATTAAAAATTGCTGTTCTGGAGCGTCGTCAAGGAACAGGTAAAATTGGAATTGGGCTGGTGAGAGGCTTTGGATTAAAAAGTGGAGCTTTAGCTTCTTCTATTGCCCATGATGAACATGACATAGTTGTTGTTGGAGCTACAGATGAGGATATAATTGCAGCAGTGAATAAAATACATGAAGAGCAAGGAGGATTGGTTGTTGCCAATGAAGGCAAAGTCACAGCATCCGTTTCATTACCTGTTGGTGGTCTCATAAGCCAGTTGCAGGCACCGGAGCTGGCCCGTGAATTAGAAATGGCAAAAACTGAAGCTGTTAAACTGGGATGTCCTCTACCGGCTCCTTTTGTGACCCTTTCTTTCATTCCTCTAATTGGGCTGCCAAAGATTGGTATATCTAAGGAAGGATTATTTGATTCAGCCAGTCAGAAAAATGTGCCACTATTGCTAGAATAACGAAGGGCATACCGTCCTTACGGTATTTGCCAGATGATATTATGAAAAGGAGTTGTTTAGATTGTTAACACGGTCTCTGCCTCTCTTTAGTACTGCTATTTCTCTTCGTAATGATAAAATTGACCTCTTGACTTATATAGATCAAGTGCGAGAACACATAGAAAAAAATGAGGATAAGATTCAAGCCCTGATTCCGGAAAAGGGACGCTTTGAACGTTTAAGGCTAGAGGCTGAAAATCTGATTCAAAAGTATCCTGACCCTGCAACACGTCCTCCACTTTATGGGGTTCTTGTAGGGGTCAAAGATATTTTTCATGTAAATGGTTTTCCTACTGGTGCCGGTTCAAGATTAGATCCTGCTCTCCTAGAAGGGCCGGAAGCTAGTGCAGTAAAAATCCTCAAAGATGCAGGGGCATTGATCCTTGGAAAGACTGTAACTACAGAGTTTGCTTACTATGAACCTGGTCCCACCCGTAATCCGCAAAATATCGGCTATACTCCGGGAGGGTCTAGCAGTGGCTCGGCGGCAGCTGTTGCTGCAGGTTATTGCCCGCTAGCTTTAGGAACGCAAACAATTGGTTCCACCATTCGTCCTGCTGCTTTCTGTAATGTAGTAGGCTTTAAACCCACCTATAATCGTATTGACCCTCAGGGAATAATACCATTCTCTGCATCTGTTGATCATGTGGGAATATTTACTCAAGATTTAAAAGGAATGGAGTTGGTTGCTTCTATTCTCTGTATGAACTGGAAGGGCTCCTATTCTCCTAAAAGGAAAAAGCCGGTTTTGGGAATTCCTCAGGGCCCCTATCTGGAAAAGGCTTCCCCAGCAACACTGGAAGCATTTAATAAAAATCTGAAAAATCTAGAAGAAAATGGCTTTGTAGTGAAGAAAGTCCAAAGTTTTAAAGATATAGATAGGATTGCTTCATGCCATGGTAAATTGATTGGGGCGGAGCTGGCAGAAGTTCATAAGGATTGGTTTGTGAAATTCAAGGATAAATATAGAAAAAAAACAGCTGAGCTTATATTGCAAGGTCAGAAGGTAGGGAGAGAGGAATTAGAGGAGGTACGTGCTGCCAGGCTCAAATTAAGGGATGAATTAATGAATATAATGGACAGGGCTTCTATGGATCTTTGGGTTGCTCCTGCAGCAGTTGATGCTATTCCCCAAGGAATAGAAAGCACTGGTGACCCTGCTATGAATTTACCCTGGACAAATAGCGGTTTGCCCTCTCTGTATATTCCAGGAGGAATAAGCCCCAAAATGATCCCCCTTGGCCTTCAAATAACGGCCCGGGTCATGGATGATGAAGCTATCTTAATATGGGGAAAAGAAATAGGAGAAATAATATCTCAAGCTTAGAGAAGGAGGTCCAAGCTATTGCGTTT
>PUNT01000181.1 GCA_003551905.1 Halanaerobiales bacterium | reverse complement strand
TCTATAATTCCAATTCTATTCTTAAGCTCTGGATAAGAATGGCTCTTGTAACTGGGGTAGTACTGGGCCATTATATTCAGATAAGTATCCCGGGATATTTTCTCTGCCAGAAAGCGGAAAATTTTTTCAGTATCCCGGGCTTGACCGGGCAATAAAAGGTGCCGGATCAGAAGTCCTCGGATTGCTATCCCCTGACGAGTGATGATAAGATCCCCTACCTGCCGGTGCATTTCTTTAACTGCCTTTCTGGCCATATCCCAGTAATCCGGTATGCCTGAATATTTTTCTCCCAGTTCATTGCTGCCATATTTGAAGTCAGGCATGTAGATATCTATAATTCCATCCAGGATTTCTAGAGCCTCTATGCTATCATATCCCCCACTGTTATAGACCAGGGGAATATTAAGACCTTCCTCAGTAGCCATATGAACAGCTTCTACTATCCAGGGTAGCACATGGGTAGGTGAAACCAGGTTAATGTTGGGTGTTCCATGTTCTTGCAGAGTTAGCATGATTCTTTTCAGCGTATCTGTATCAGTTTTTCTTCCCCTGACCTCCTGGCTGATATCATAGTTCTGGCAGAAAACGCATTCCAGGTTACAACCACTGAAAAAGATGGTGCCGGATCCAGTATAACCTACCAGCGGCCTCTCCTCCCCTATATGGGGCCCCCAGCTGGATATGATGAGTTCACCGCCTACCTGACAGGCTCCTTTTCTTTCCAGCCGGTTCAGAGCGCATTCCCGGGGACAGAGACGACATTCCCGGAAAAGTTCCCACATCATTTCCACCTTTTTCTTTAACTGCCCCTTTTCCTGAAGTTTTACATATGCTGGCTTATAACAATCCATAACTTCACATCCCTTCCCCGGCACCCTGTCGAATGTAAAACAAACCTTAGATCCGGCCTGTAATTCCTGTCAATATTCAATGAAACCCAGCTTCTTTAAAAACCAGCAGTATTTTAAAGCATATTGGGGGTTAACATAATCTATTTCATTTTTTACTTTTTCCAGTATTTCTTCTAGAGTTCGCTGCCCGTCCATCCAGTACTGCAGGTAGACTGGATAGGATCTGGCCAGGGTAAAGCCCTCCACTTCCAGCTTCTTTTCATTCTTTCTGTAATCCTCTTTTTCTTCCTCCTCCAGATTATCCAGCATTTTGATGAGAGTTCTGCCATCTATGGGCCCCTTGTGAATACGCCGGGGAATTATATTCAGTCCTTCTGAACTCTTCATTTCTTTATGGTTTTCATCCTGAATATTTATATCCATTGTCTTGACATATTCCTGCACCCGCTCCTTCTGCTGAACAACCGCTTTTCTAACTCTTTTCTGCCAGGAATCAATATGCTTATCCAATTGATCCTGATTCTGCAGGAAGGATTTGACCGATTCCAAATCCTCTTCCTTTCTTGCCTGGAAAAAATCCAGTCGCAGCAAGAGCCGGTTCAGTAAAAAGCCATCTTCTTTTGTGTACTCACTCATCAACCTTCCTGTCTCTGCAGGTATCTGAGCTTCAAAGTTGGCTGCTACCCTATCCCCCAACCATATAATCTCTTTCTCAGCAGCGTCAGCAAAAAACATAGCATAGGTGCCAGCCATAAGTGCAGCCCTTTTTAACATCACAGGATCAATTTTATCCGGTGTATCCAGGGCTGTATGATAATAACGGTCCGGCCATTGAATCAGCATGGGGCATGGGATTCCTACTGAAGGATCTGAGAGTATGTAATGATCGCTTCCCCCGGAGAAAGGCATAACTCCCCAGCGGAAAAGGGGATAACTCAAGCTCCCTCCCACATTTTCCCCTTCAGCAAAGGATTCTTCCAGAATAACCTGCAGCAAATCACCAGTAGAAGAACCCAGGGCTCTAGAAGGCATCTCCACCAGGAAAACCCCTCCACAGATTTCCTGTTTCTGTCCAACCATATCCAGGTTCAGGCCGGCCAGGATTTCTGGTAATCTCCCTTCATTGGCAGCAAGATAAGCATAGGTTCCTAGCATTTCAGGGACCAGAAGCAATCGAATACTGCGCCGGGGTTTTCTGAGTTCGCCCTCCTCTATGAGTTTCTTCAGGGCTGTGATAGCTGCCATGGCAGCTGCCACACCACTGGCATTGTCATTGGCAGAACGTCGGGGATGGCACAGGTGGGCAATCAATAAGATTTCTCCCTCCTCTTCACCCTCAATTAATGCTGAAACATTGATGAATTCCCCTGGATTGAAACTGGCTTTGACTTTTCCCCTGAGGGAAATGTCTTCACCCTGCCGGCACAGCTCCCTGAGCCTATTTCCCTGACTGGATGTGAGAACAAAACCTACTGCTGCGTCTTCTTCATTGAACCCGATAAAAGAGTGGTACTGCTGTGTATCTTCCAGTCCCCTTTTTTTTCGCACCGGAGGCAGGGCCGGCATGCCATCAACAATAACGCCCAAAGCATTGTACTTTTTTACTGCCAGCCGTTGAACCGCATCAGGTCTTTTATCTGTGAGAACCCACTTACCAGCAACATCTATATCCTCATATGCCTGTTCCTCGTTGGCATTTTCCACTACCACCACCGGGCCCTCAAGTCCAGCCGGGGGAGTGCTCCTGGTTCTCTGCACAACTGAGAGCTCACAATCTCCATAACGGCAGATCCGTTCCTCCTCTTCTCCTGGTTTTATGAGATAAAGCTCTCCTTCCTCTATTGACCATTCTTGGGGAACCATGCTGCTCCAGTTCATATTGTCTCCACTGGCAGCATATTGTAATATTTCAGTTTTCAACCCGTTCCGGGCCAGTACTTTAAAACAGTGTTCTCCAGCTGCAGTTATACCCGGGCTCACCTGTATCCGGTGGAAGTTGCATATCTCTTCTAAATAGCCAAATACCTTGTTACTGCTTACTTCTCCCTGCAGCAGTTTAAATATCTCCTTATACATAAGAATTCCTCCCTTTTACCCTGTAGCTAAAAATTTATTTTTTTTCTATAATAATAGGAAGAACTGGCTTCCTTTTGTCGAATACTAAAGGTAGTGAGGAAAAAGTCTCATAAGCAGGAGGAGGTGACCTGTGGTGTCCAAAAAAATAATTAAGTTAACCCTGGTCCTCCTGGCCATAATTATCATGTTTACCGGTAGCATGCATGCCCAGGGGGAAGAAAAATCAGTATTTCTCATTCCCCTTGACGCCACCATAACCGCCGGAACAGCAAGTTTTATCACCAGGCAAATCCGGGAAGCGGAGGAAGAAGGCGTTGAAGCAATAATCATACTTCTGAACACTCCCGGGGGACTTCTCGATGCCACACTAGATCTGAACAGGGTTTTCCGGGCAACCAACATACCCATAATCCTCTTTGTAGCACCATCAGGATCAATGGCAGCTTCGGCCGGCGCTTTTTTGGTCCTGGCATCGGATATTGCTGCCATGGCACCAGGAACAACCATTGGTGCAGCTCAACCCCTTTCCATTTCCCCGGGAGGAGTGGAGCCAGCTGACGAAAAAACACTCTCTTTTC
>PUNT01000092.1 GCA_003551905.1 Halanaerobiales bacterium | reverse complement strand
ATTTGATGCTTGATTTTCGTGGGTTCGCGCGGGTCGTGAATCCGGGACAGTTTTTTGAGCAATCCTGGCAAAAGCTGCCGGTATACATCCAGTGTGGCTTCGATGGTCTGCTGGGTCGCTTCTTTTTCTTCGCCCACTGTTTTGAACGGGCTTTTGCGGTTCGCAAGCGTCGTAGCAGATGGATACCCACCGGACTGCCTTTTCTGCTGCTCTTTAAGCTCACGCTGTTTTTGCCTGCATTTATGGCGCTTCAGGTCGAGGTTATTCATGGGCCTTTTCCTCCTTTAAATAGGAGCGAAAATTGGCCACCAAAGGATAAACATAAATATCTTTTCGACTAAAGGGCCTTTTGTTATGCAGCTCTGTGCGGCCGCGCCCGGCGGTCTGGCCCAAAAAGATCCAGTTCGCTGCTTTGTAGCAGGTACCCCGGTATTTTTCCGGGTCAACGAAGGTTTCCAAAAGTACCGGCCTGTAACCGTAGCGCTTTTGCCAGTCAAAACCGATGCGCTTGGCTGCTAAGGATAAGGTTTTGCTGGCCAGGTTTTTTACGCGAACCCAAGGAAAGATCAGTAAGCGGGTGTTGTTCACTATTAAGTTCAGGCGGAGGCTGCGGTCAACCTCAGTCCACCCAATCCACTCGTCACGAACTTTAAGTGCCCAAGCTGCTGCGGCAAAAAGTAGACAACCCAGCTTCTGTTCGTCTCCCGAGACAATGTAGTAACGTTGATGGGCACCAAAGGGACGCTTGTAACCTAAACCGTGATAGCGGTGCACATATTCATTCCATAAATGCTGATCTTCCCGGCTTTTTACCGGCGCCACCTCAATAGGCTCAAGCTTGGATACCGCCCCCTCCACGGCCAAGCCAGGTTCTGTCCGCGGACCGATGCTGAGTTGCTTTGTGATGTAGTCCCGGCACTTCTGTTTATCCGGTAGAGTAACTAACCCCTGCCTCTCAAGTTTTTCTAAAAGTTGTTGGCACGAATTCGTTTTGTACTGACCGGTTGGTGTGACCCAGTTTAAATTTTCACAGATCGTCTTCACCAACTCCGTACGGCTCAACCCCGGAAATAGTCGAACGGTTTCCTTTATTTCCAGCAGTTCCTGGGTTGTGAAATACCTGCCGCTTATTAAAACCGGAGTCCCTGACTGTTCTGGCATAGTGTAGGCCTCCTCATTCTATCTACCCACACTATTTTCTCACATTTGCAAAATTTTGTCCAGTACTTTTTTGCGAAAAAATAATTTCTCAAACATCTGCGAGCCCATGTGTGTTATGGATCCTTAAAGTGATGCGTCAGTTCTGTTTTTTTTCTCAATATAGAGCTTGGAAGATTTCAGTCCATACCTATTATTTAAATAAAGAATATTAATAGAATTGGCTGTTGTATGGGAAAATAAAAAAGTTTACAGGGGTAGATGGGAGCTATTTTCTCACATTAAATTACTGTCAAAAGGCATCGATTCTCTCTACAGCAACCAGTGGATAATTCTACCCCCGTAAACTTAAACCTACATGGTCAGGACCATTACTGCTTTTTGCGCATGAAGTCTATTTTCAGCCTGGTCAAAGATAACCGAGTTGGGTCCATCCATCACTTCATCAGTTACTTCCAAGCCCCGGTCAGCCGGGAGACAGTGCATGTACAGGCAGTTGGGATTGGCCAGTTTCATTAAGTCGTTGGTTGTTTTCCAGTTCTTGTTTTCATCGAACATGTTTTTCATGGTGTCAAAGTCCACTTTATTGTTGAATGGAGGTAAACAGCTCAAAACCGGCCAGGCCTTGGGGTAAACCACGTCCGCATCTTTAAAGGCTTCAGCCATGTCGTGCACTATTTCCAGGCTGCCTCCATGGTTTTTAATATTTTCCCTTGCTTTTGCTATTATTTTTTCATCCAGGTCGAATCCCTTAGGATGAGCCAGGACAATATTGGCTCCAAAAAGACTGGTGCCCAGGGCCATGCTTTGAGGTACAGCTATTGGCTTTTCTACGCTGGGTGAATAAGCCCAGGAGATAACCACTTTTTTGCCTTCCAGGCTGCCCAGTTTTTCCTGCATGGTTAGCAGGTCAGCCATGCCCTGACAGGGATGATAAACATCATCTTCCATATTTATAACAGGAATATCTGCACACCGGGCAAATTCCCTGATGTAGCGGTTACCTGCTCCATAAACCCAGTTTGTAGGTTTGCCGTAGATACGAATGGCAATTCCTTCTCCATACCGGGCAAGGACGTTGGCCACATCAGAAACTCGCTCCGTTGAATAGGCAGCTTCATCTCCTTCCATAGCAGGGGTGTACACTTTATCAGAATCCAGGTAGTTGGCATGGCCACCTAACTGCATTATTCCACACTCGAAACTGTTTCTGGTTCTCAATGAACGATTGTAAAAGATGATGAAAAGAGATTTTCCCTGCAGATGTTCATGTTTTACTCCCATGCGACGTTCTTCTTTAAGACGCCTGGCAGTATTGAGTATGATTTCAATTTCCTCTTTTTTGAATGCACTGATAGTAATAAAATCTTTACCACGAAGTGATTTTATTTGCATAGCTTTCCCTCCTGTTTTATGTTCTTATATGATTTTAACCATTAATATCTATACTTTACCCTTCACCTCCTAATAGTTCTTTAATATTTCTGCAAGCTCTTTAAGATCCGGAGTTGCTTTTATTGGAGGATCTACAGCTTTTAATGCGTTATCAATATCCTTCAATCCATTGCCAGTGATTACAGCAGCAACCCGGTCATTTCTTTTTACTAAACCTCCAGCAACTAATTTTTTTAACCCGGCCAGGCCTGCAACACCTGCCGGTTCACCAAATATACCGGTACAGCTTCCTAAAAGAGACATCATGTCTAGGATTTCCTCATCAGAAACATTGACCATTTCCCCATCAGAATTTTTAACTCCCCTGATGGCTTTTATGGGGTTGCGGGGATTGCCAACAGCTATACTGTCAGCCAGGGAATCCTCAGTGGTTACCTCCAGAGGCTGATTGGTTTTGAAAGATCTGGTTATAGGTGCGCAACCCTCTGCCTGCACACCAATGAGTTTGGGTACTTTATTGATAAAGCCCAGTTCTTTCAGATCATGAAGGCCTTTCCAGGCTCCAGCTATTGTACAACCATCACCAACGGATATGACAATCCAGTCAGGCATTTCCCAGTTAAAATATTCAGCCAGTTCTAAGGTGACAGTTTTCTTGCCTTCAACAAGATAGGGATTGATGGCTGCATTGCGGTTATACCAGTTCCATTCTGTAATAGCTTCTGCTGATAATTGGAAAGCATCCTTGTAATCTCCTTGCACCGATATTACTGTAGCGCCATATACCAGGAGCTGGGCTACTTTACCCATGGGGGCTCGCTTGGGCACGAAAATTACAGCTTTGAGGTCCCCACCCATGGAGGCAACATTTCCAGCCAGGGAAGAGGCAGCATTACCGGTGGAGGAGCAGGCAACTGTTTCTGCCCCTGCTTCCAGGGCTTTAACCACTGCTAT
>PUNT01000177.1 GCA_003551905.1 Halanaerobiales bacterium | reverse complement strand
CCTTCTTCTTCAGCAAAATCAGTAAAGGCTACCTGCCCTACATCCACCCTGTCCTTTTCTTCTTCTGTGCTTTCATCTCTTTTCTCTTCCCCTTCTTCCTGTTTAGGTTCTTCCCTGGCTTCTCCTCCTTCTGGCCTGGGTTTTTCCGTTTCTTTCTCCTCGCTTTCAGATTCTTCTCCATCTGCTGCTTCATAGAGGGAAAGCTGTCCTTCCACCAGTTTTTGCACCATGTCCTTGAGAAATTCTAAAGGTGCCAGCTGCATTATTGTGCTGTCTATAAGGTCACCTATGGATATGCGAAAGCTGATCTGCACCACTATATCATCTTCTGCAAAAGCCCTGGATTCCATCATCTTATCCTCCAGAGTCAGGTATTCTACCCGGGGAGGAGAAATGCTGATGCCGGTATTGAAAATGCTGGACATAGAGGTGGAAGCAGAACCTATCATCTGATTCATGGCTTCCCCAATGGCGCTGAGCTGAATTTCTCCCATCTCTACTTCTATATCACTGCCATCTCCACCCAGCATGAGATCAGCAATAATGGCAGCATCCTGCTCCTTAACCACCAGGAGGTTAACACCTTCCAGGCCGGTAAGGTACTCTACCTCCACAATAACACAGGGTCTTTCCTGGGCTTTACTCAACCCTTCCAGGGTGATGATAGAAACTTCCGGAGTTGTTATCTTTACCTCCTGCTCCACAATATTGTGCAGAGCAGTTGCCGCTGAACCCATGGAAATATTACCCACCTCGCCAATAACATCTTTCTCCTGTTCGGTGAGATCATTTTTTGTTTTCTCTTCCTCCAGGAGCTTATTGATCTTATCCTGAGATAAAATCTCTTCATTCATCATCTTCTTTCTCCCTCCCAGCGCCCAGGGATGCCATAATCTTTACTGCCAGACGATCCTTCTTCTTCCCGGGAACAGCAGTGAATTTTGTTAGTCTTCCCACCTTCAGTTCAACTTCTTTACCCACCGGCACATCCAGCTTGAGAACATCTCCTTCCTGCAGTTGTACCAGGTCCTCCAGGGTGATAGTGGTTTTTGGAAGTTCTGCGCTCACCGGTAAATAGCTCCGGACCAGGCGGTTCTCAATTTTTTCCTTGTGCTCGGTCTTTTTCTCCTGCATGCTGGAAAACCAGTGCTGGGCGGTGAGGCGTCCCACCACAGGCTCCAGCATAAGGTGAGGGATGCATAAGTTCACAAACCCCTCCAGTTCATTGATGGTAACCTGGAAGGTTATGAGAACTATCATGTCATTATGGTGAATAATCTGCGTATAGAGGGGGTTGGATTCCAGATCAACCAGACTGGGTTTTAGTTCTGGGATAACATTGTGCCATGCTTCTGGCAGTTCTTGAAATATCCAGTCCATTACCTGACGCAAGGCCATACCCTCAATATCTGTAAAAGTTCTGTTTTCAACAGGGGTGCCGCCCATACCGCCAAAAAGCCTATCGATAATTGCAAAAGCTACCTTGGGGTTGATCTCCAGAATAAATTTGCCTTTGAGGGGGGCCAACTCACCAACACCCAGAACACTGGGAACCATTATGGAGCGGGTGAACTCCTCATAGCTCAAGGGCTCCACTGAAGCCACCTTCATTTCCACGTAGGTCCGCAGCTGAGCTGAAAGGGATGTTGACACATAGCGGGCATAGTTTTCATGGATCATCTCCAGGGTTCTAAGCTGATCCCTGGCCAGTTTTTTGGGGTGGCGGAAATTGTAAGTTTTTATCTCCTGCTGTTCTTCCCTGGCCACATCTTCTGGTGTGATCTCCCCGCTCACAATCTCTGATAGCAGCTGGTCAATTTCCTTCTGACTCAAAACATCAGGCACATTATCACCCCTTACTGAACAACAAATTCGGTGAAGTAGACCTCCATAACAACATCCCGCTCTAAAATATTGTTGATACAGTTCCTGATGGCATCTTTCAGCTCCCGGGCTCCGGGGTCTTCAATGGCAACCTCTCCGGACTGGCGCAATATCTTGATAATGGCATCACGAATCTGAACCCGCATTTCATTTAGCTCACTTTCCATTTTGCTGTCCTGGATCAAGACAGAAATTTCCGTCCGGACAAATCGGTGGGTTCTTTGATAGGTAACATTTACAGTAAATTCTCCTATGTTATATATGTACCCATCATTACCCCGGGAGAATAAACTTTCCTCATTATTGCGCATGGATAGAATCACGAAGGTAGTAGCAGCAGCAATAATTATTACCAGCATAACCCCCCCTAAAATCAGGAACATTTTCTTACCACGCATGCGAAACAACCTCCCCTTCTTCCGGTACAAACCCGGGGTCACGGCGAATTACTATGTCCACCCGGCGATTATAAGATCTGTTCTCCTCTGAATCATTAGGACGCAAAGGTCGATACTCCCCATAACCAGCAGCAGAAAACCGGTCAGGCTCCAACCCCTTTATTTCCACGAAGTAGCGGACTACATTGGTAGCTCGCGATGTTGACAGTTCCCAGTTGCTGGGAAATTCCTCTGTGCTTATGGGCATATCGCAAGTATGCCCTTCCACCAGAATGTAGTTATCTATTTTTTCCAGGAAATCTGCCAGCTGATCCAGTATAGTCCTGGCATCAACTCTCAGCTCAGCCCTTCCCAGATCGAATAGAACCCGACCGGTAAACCGAACCAGCAGACCATCTTCCGAATAGAAAACCTCTACCTCCCTATCCAGTCCCTCCTCCTCCAGATAGGAAACAATCTGAAAGTATAACTCTTCAAACTCCATCCGGGATAATTCCAGTTCTCCCAACCGATCAAAACGCTGCCCAGCCTCGATGAATTCATCCCTGGTAACTGTCCTCCCACCATCTAAAACTCCCAGTTTAGTTCTCAAGGTAGAGATAATCATGGTGAATCGCTCCACATCTATTACAGAAAAAGAATAGAGCAGGACAAAAAAGCAGAGCAGAAGTGTCATCATATCTCCATATGTGGTCATCCAGCCAGGAGAACCCTGTCCTTCAGTTTTTTCTGAACGCTTGCTTCTATTAGACATTGGATTCCACCACTGTTTCTACTTCTTCTTCCGACTCACTCTCTGGAGATACATCTACATCATCAGAGAGAAATGCCCGGAGCTTCTCTTCCACGATCCGGGGGTTTTCCCCGGCCTGTATGGAAAGGATTCCCTCTATCATAACTTCTTTTATCAGTATTTCTTCCTGACTCTTGTCCTTTAATTTGCCGGCTATGGGCAGAAAAACCAGATTGGCCATCATTGTGCCGTAAAGAGTGGTCAGGAGTGCTGTCGCTAACCCGCTTCCTATAGCTCCCGGATCATCCAGATCACTGAGCATCCGGATCAGACCGATTAAAGTTCCAATGAGACCGAAAGCCGGGGAGAAGGTGCCCATGGTTTTGAAAACATCCTGTCCCTGCTGATGCCGTTCTTCTACGAAGGTAATCTTGGTCTCCAGTATATTGCGGACCAGCTGGGGATCAGTACCATCAACTACCAGCTGAACTCCTTTTTTCAAGAATTCATTG
>PUNT01000058.1 GCA_003551905.1 Halanaerobiales bacterium | reverse complement strand
CACGAAGGGTTATGATGATGCATCAACGAATGTGATGGCAAAAGAAGCCGGGATGTCAAAGTCACTTTTTTTCCATTATATCAAGACCAAGAAGGATCTTTTTCTATACCTGTGTAACTACAGCCATGGAATTGTCAAAAAAAGAGTTGATCACAACAGTTTTTTGCGCCGCCAGTTTTGTTTTGGATTTTCCCTTGAAAGGTTTCAGCCAAAGGCCTCTGCTTGCAGCGATCATAGCGGAAACGGGCCTCTGTCTCCATACACTGTACCGGAGCAGAACGGATCTCAGCCTGGTCCACAGGATACTAGAAAATGCTAAGCCTGGTTTCTCTTGAACCTGTTTCATTTTCTGTTACATACCATGCAGGCAGGTGATCTGTACACCATAGTTGGTAAGGCAATCCGGGGGCAACGGTTGAAGCATTTGCCGGGAGCTCTGGGAGGCTGCTGGGAGGGGAGGTGAAACTCTATGCCATGGTGGGGCTGGATCCTTATTATTCTGGCTATTGTCGCTGTGGTGTTTTTAACGAAATGAAAAAAGTGAAGTGTAAATGACAGCTGTTTCCTCCCGGGGTGCCGAGTAACCCGCACAGCACCCTTTTGTTTTTTTACCTGAGCACGGGGAGCAAAAAGAAGGGCAGCCCTGACATGGATACACCGGGGGAACACCCTCATCTTATATCTCTCTTTATATCCAGTCAGGCATATCATTCCCTGCCAGATGTATATACCACCAGTAACAATGACAGGCTGCCCTTCATAATATAAATCAAGAATTGCCCTTTTCATCAGGCAGGTTTCTGCTCCAAACCGGGAAAGGGAGGAGCCTTATGTTCTGTCGGGACATCGAAATAGAACTAGACCAGCGCGAAAAGGACAAAAATCCCATTAGGGTTGGTATTGCAGGAGCAGGATTTCTTGGACGTGGTCTCTTGAATCAGCTAGCCCTGATGAAAGGGGTTACAACAATTGCCGTTTCCAGCCGCAACCCGCAAAAGGCGATGAAGCGAATTAAAGAAAGCAACCCTTCACGGGAAATCTCCCTCTGTGAGAACCGGGCACAAATAGAGCATGCACTGGCGAAAGGTTCTCTGGTACTCTTAAGGAACCCGACGATGCTCCCCCATGCAAAACCCGACATTATAGCAGACTGCATTGGAGATCCCGAGGTCGGTGCCCACCTCTGTCAGGAGGCCATCGACTCTGAAATACATTTTATTGCCTCCCCGGAGATGGATGCAACTGTTGGACCAGCCCTGAACAATCTGGCACAGAAAAAAGGCCTCATTTACAGTGGAGCGGATGGTGACGAACCGGGCACTACAATGGGCCTTTACAGATATGTTTCTCTGATCGGGTTTGAAATTATTGCTGCAGGTAAATTCAAAGATTATTATAATCCCGAGTCCACGCCCACCTCTGTCAAACCGTGGGCGGAAAAATATGACCATAACCCCTATATGATTGCATCTTTTGCCGATGGGACCAAGATGAATCTTGAAATGGCCGTTCTGGCCAATGCCACAGGTTTAATTCCCGGTGTGAGGGGAATGCATTGTCCTACAGGAACCCTTGACACCATTCCCCAACTGTTGGAGCTAAAAAAGAATGGCGGCATTCTGGCAAGAAAGGGTGTTGTAGAAGTAATCCTTAATGCAAAACCGAGCGCCGGTGTTTTTGTTGTTGCGACCACCGGTCATCAGCAGATACGAAAAGACCTGGAGTATCTGAAGATGGGGGAAGGACCAAACTACCTTTTCTACTACCCTTATCACCTGTGTGGGGTGGAAATGGGCCTCTCTCTGGCTCAGATCGTAATTCACGGCCTGCCAACCATTGCTCCGCAGAAAACGGCCGTGGCTGAAGTGATCGCCGTTGCCAAGAAAAGATTGAAACCAGGGGATGTCCTGGATAAAATCGGTGGTTTTTCCTTCTATGGCCTGATTGACCGCTCAGAAACGGTCAAAAAGCAAAAACTTCTCCCCGTTGGCCTGGCGCAGGGGGTCAGGGTTATCAGACCCGTAGAGAAGGGAGACCCGATACCCCTGGAGAGTCTCTACCTGGACCGGAGTACAGTACTATGGGATTTATATAACGACAATGGCCCGTATGGCCCGGGATGAATGGTTTTTGTCCCACCGCCCGGAAACCCCATCAGGCGCTGGCCGTGTCCTCCAGGGGTTTCTTTTTTTGGGCCTTTCCTGCTTATATATTCTCAGTAACATTAATCTATAGCCTCTCATAAAATATAGCAGATGATGTGGGTATATAGGAACACTACACCCCTGTGTATAGCTACATAGACATCATGGGTTTCAGGGGGTATGGTAATGGGTGCCGGATTAACGAGTATCATCATCCCGGTCTACAATCAGCTTGATGTCACAAAGATCTGCATAGACAACCTCAAAGAGTATACGGGATTACCACATGAACTCATCTTGGTGAATAACGGTTCTGATGCCAGAACAACCAGATTCCTTAAATCAGTTCCCGAAGCAACGGTTATCTCTTTCAGGAAGAATATAGGTTATACCAAAGCGACCAATCTGGGTATCAGAAAAGCCATGGGGCGAAATATAGTCCTGTTCAACAATGATATAGTGCCAACTTTCAACTGGCTGGAAAATATGCTTCGCTGTCTGAACAGCAATAAAAAGATTGGAATGGTGGGGCCGAAAACCAACGAAGGGCCCAGGCAGCAGCGGGTGAAAACACAGCTCAATACCGTAAAAGAGATTCAAAGGTTTGCCAGGAACTTCAACAGGCCCTCCAACCCGAAAAAGTGGTATGCGGTGGACTGGCTTTCGGGGTTCTGCCTTTTAATAAGGGGTGAACTCCTAAAAAAGATTGGATTGCTGGATAAGCGATTCAGGTCAGGACTTTTTACAGACAACGATTACTGCATACGGGCCCGCAAAGCAGGTTACGAGATATTTTGCGCAGGAGATACCTATGTCCACCATTTCGGCAGCAAAACCTTTAACAGAGACAGAGCAGATAAAAAAAGGGCTCTTAGCAGGGACCGGCACAAGCTTCTTAAAAAATGGGGTCTTAAAAAATAAAAGACCCCAGGATGCCGGTAGATTTTCCGGGACCGGGCAGAGATCTGCAACTCAGTCGCAGTCCCCTCTTAACTAATAGCCAGTGCCTGTCAAGTACTTTGATCTTGTTTCGCTAGAAAATCCCCGTTTATAGGAAAAACTTTCTACCTACACAGGAGTCACTTCGGTTCGCGTGGCTATGTTCAAAGTTCCCCCCTCGGCATCCTTCAGACCCCGCTGTTGCCAGCGACGCCCTTTTGCCTGCGGGTTATCTTCCTGCTGGTTAGGTGATGAGGATTTTTTTCAATCCTCCGACTCAGTAGACATGCCGGGCACAGTAACAATGCATGGAAGTTTAGCTTCCACGCATTTTGACGCTCCTTGGGGCAAGCCCCAAAGGATTCTTGGGCTGAGTGCGTAACCGCTACTCATATCTCCGCAAGCGTTAATTCCCGTCCGCCCGACGGTACTGGAAATTATTTAAGCCAAT
>PUNT01000091.1 GCA_003551905.1 Halanaerobiales bacterium | reverse complement strand
AGTACCTATATAGAAACATTTAAAATCGAGATCACCAATGATTGAGAAAAGGTAATTGAGCTGAGCTCAGACTGATAGTTCCACCATTTAAGAGCTAATGGCAGGAAGGAAAACCCTACCCATTTTTACGGTGGTAAAAATAGAAGGCTATCTATTGTTTAAATAATTAAGGATAATTAGGACACCCCAGCTGTTCTGGAGTTGGGGTTTTTCTTTTTATCATTATTTTTTTTCTCCCTCTGTACTCTTACCCTAGTATTCTATTTTCAATTTCACGAGTTTTCTTCTTCCCACCAGAAATACTCATAGTTAATCTAAAAAAGCACCAAAAATCCACTGGATATGCTTTATATTCAAATTAGCACTGTAACATATAAGGCATAGGATTTTTCATTTGCTTTGAACTAGTAAACTTCACTAACTATAAAAACCCTCTTCACATCTTTGGTAGAATTTAAAGTAAAAGGATAATTGAAAAAAGTGGCGAACAGTAAAGTCATGAGACGCATGTTGGGTCGTGATATCAATATCCATGCACAACCAACAAAAAAGAACCGGGCCCGAGAGGTGGCAAGCCTTCTTCCGTCTCTGCTTTCAAAACAGGCTTGCCAACGGAAGGGCCCGGCCAAAAGGTTTTCTATCCCCAAAATCCCCAACCTGCTGATCTTATCCTGAAACGTAAGGAGAGATCATTATGGGTATAACAAGTCAGTATCGACAGCGTATCCGGACACAAGCAAATTCTGTGGAGGGTAAAGGTTTTACAGAATACCTGGCCAGCCATATCAAGGTGCGGCGGGAGGTTTCCCTGGATGAAGCATATCTTATCGCCAGAGATGTTAAGGATTATCTGGATACGCAAATGCTGATGCGTCCTTTGGGACAAATTGAGATGCCAGTAATTGAAGGTGCTGAGTGTCATATTAAGCGCTCCAGGGCTCATCAGCCGGAAAAGCTTGTTAACCTTACAGTCATTGCTGATGATGATGTTGAGCTCATGAGGGATTTTGGGATTGAATGCCTTCAGAATGGTCGAATAGCCCGGGTCATTGAAGAAGCTTATCATCAGGATGGGAGCCTGGACCGGAATCGACTGCAAGTCCTGTTTCTGATGAACTACAAGGCCATACATGGCCGGCTGAACCAGTTCTGGGAGAAAGGGTGCATACTCCCCCTGGCTGGCATGAACCGATCCAACCGGGAGAAGATGCAAAAATTCAGAGCTGTCATAGCAGTAGAGCGCTATCTTGAGGGTGAAGATCTTAAACAGATTCAAAGAGATTTGGCCTTTAGCCAAAAAACCTGGAGGCAGTGGTGGCTTTCATTCCGACAGGTGATCATCCTGGGCGACATGGAGAGCAAAAAGATCAGCGAAGTAATTGGCGAACCGGTTGGGCTAATTGAACAGTGGCAGGAGACTTACCGGCAAATGAAGGATCTTCCCTCTATCCAGCGTCGCTTGGACATTGAAGAACTCCAGGAATGGGAGCAACCAGCCCCAAGACGGCGGGTATTTCGCGAGACCCTTTTACAGAGGCATGGTTTTTCCCCGGCAGCAGCTGATGCATTCATTGACGAACTACATGAGATGGGGCAACAGCTCACCCGGGAAAGCTGGAAACCGGGCGAAATTGGCTATATTGCCATATCTGCAGATGAAGGTCCTGGCAGGAGTCTTGCTGAATCAGAGCTGGTGCTTTGTCATCTGGAGTATTTAGCCCGGGAAGACTGGGATCTGGTGCATCGGGACCAGTCCTGGCAACTGAAGTGGGCCAGGCTTCAACGCCTGGCAACCCAGGCCTATTATCAGGGAGCCACTCTGACACAGCCTGACCTGGCCTTTATCATGAGTTGCAGTGTTGAGGCGATACGTAAGAGTATGTATAAACACTCCGAAATTGTACTTCCCACCAGGGGGCGTGTTGTGGATATGGGACCCACCATCTCCCATGCTGAAAAAATCATAAGGTTCTGGATGGATGGTTACACAGAAACGGAAATTGTTCGGAGAACTGGCCATAGCATTGAGAGTATAGAACGGTATCTCCTGGATTTTGCCAGGATTATGCTCCTTTTGGAGAAAAAGATGCCTGTATCCGCTATTCGCACAGTCATGGGCACAACGAGAAAGTTGGTGGAGCGATATGTAAGCCTTTACAATGAATACAATGGTACTTCTGATGGCTGGCGTTTAGGGCAACTCAGGAGAATGGGTGAAGCCCATTCTGGTAAAAAAAAATTACATCATGGGAAAGGAAGAGTGAAACTATGCAGAAAGGTCATAACCAAAGGTATCTGAGCCTTTCTGCCAGAGATGTGAAACCCGTGCAAATTGCCAGGCTAAAACAACGTTTTGAGCTTGCAGAGGAATCTGTTCTTGCAGAAACTGTGGCGGTTCTGACAAGACAGATGATTGAAGACGACGAGGAAAAAGAGAATACAAGGCGTGTGCATCCAGGTGAATTGGTTATTGAACGAGATAGCCAGAGACTATGCTTGCCGCTCCTTCCGCCAAGGTGGACGAGCAAACTACAGGAAGGCGTTTCTGCACTGGCCATTCGCCATCATGCGGAGATGGAGCAGTACAAGGCCCTGGAGGCTTTTAACCAGGAAGCAACGATAGAGGATGTGTGGAAGATAACCAACCAGGCTGCATTGGTCAAAAAGCGCGCTAAGGGAGATTTTGACTATCTGCCGGAAAAGCCTCTGGATATTGATACATTGAACATTCAGCATATGCCCAATGCTGGGGAAGCCATCTCCAAAGCCACGCTGAATAAAGCGGTTAATGTTCTTGTTGATCAATACGGCTGTCGCCCTTCCCAGGCTGAGAGCATGGTGTCTGTTGCAGCAGAAGCTTATGTGGGATGCTGTCCCAGGATTGATGAGCTAAGACCTGGCCAGTTAGTCTGGTTGGGATACAGCACCCAGCGGAAACGCAGAGACAACATTGGCCTTTTTAAACCAGTTGTCCTGACACTTCAAGCACCTTCTGACAGCAGAATTACTCTTGAGCACCGCGGTCATCTCAGACAGCTAAAAACTCTACAGATGGAACGCCTTACAGCAGAAGCCTGGATTCAGGACGCCGTTTTAACACTACTGGATCTAGAGTGGCTTCTTAACATACCTCCCTCCATGGTTAGAAAGGCCATAGACGACTATCACGAGAAATTTGGTGTTATCCTACCCACTGCAGGTACCGTGCTTGATATGGGCCGGACTCTGACCCACAAACGGTTTGTTATTGAGCTTGCTTTAGCAGGATCCACGACAAAGGAGATAGCTGATCGAGTCCACCACACTGAAGAGGCTGTTGACAACTATATTCGAGCTTTTATCCGTGTTTTACTGCTACGGTATTATGGGTTGCCGCTGGCAGCTATGATCCGAGTGACCGGCCACAGTCGCTCGCTGCTTGAAGAACACCTGGCATTAGCACAGAAACATTTTCCAACTGCAGAGGCCCTGGCTGAATACCTCAACAAACAAGGTGTTTCGAAAGAAGAACTGTTCTTAGGGGCTTAAGCAGTTATCT
>PUNT01000078.1 GCA_003551905.1 Halanaerobiales bacterium | reverse complement strand
GCTTTTTTTGTTTTGCAGTTTTGACACCTTATCTGTAAAAGCTCTCATGCCTCACAGCAATATTTCGTACTCCAGACCGGTGTGGCTCACCAGCCATGCGGATTTGATATCAGCAACCTCCTAGAGGAGGGTTTTATTTTTGGTAGAAAGAGGAGAAATAAATGGATGTTTAATTTTGTAAGTGAGAGGTTTTGGCCATAATTTGGTGGAGGGGATTCTTTTGTTTTTATAACCATTAATTCTGATATTGTAGCCATATATGCTGCAATAGTATCTACATCAGTCTTAATAATGCAATTTTTTAGAAATGGAACAAATTTGAGGGAAAAATGCTTTTTACTTGACCATTGTTGTTAAAATTGATAAAATCAGGGTAAGAATTTCTTACTTGAGGTGATTTTATGAAAGATTATCAGAACTTGCACAAGGTAACGACAAAGGGGCAGATTACCCTGCCCAAAAAGATCCGGGAAAAATTAAATATTAAACCCGGTGACTATGTTTTAATTATTCAGGTAGGTGAGGAAGTTGTTCTTTCCAAAAAAATTTCCTCCAGAAGTCTCGTGTTTCAAGAAAAAACTGCTGACTACCAAAGTTTTTTAGATGAAAAAAACAAGGAAAAGCATTTGACTACAAATTTGAAAGAAATATATGACCAGGCCATTATTTTGGAAGAAAAAGATAGGATCCTCTTAATTAAATATCTTTTAGAAAGCATTGAAAGGTTGGAAGAACAACCTTCCTATCATGATCTATTATTATTAGAAGGAATTGGCCAGGGCCTTTGGGGTACAAAAAAAGAGATTGATCAACATATTGAAAAGGAGAGATCCTCATGGGAGAATTAGTTTTTCCAAAAGGAACAACAATTGCAATGGACACACCTCCCTTGATTTATTTCTTTGAAAACATTCACCCCTATTCCAAAATAGTTTCTTCAATTTTGGAAAAAGCTGATGAAAGAAAAATTAGATTTATCTGTTCGGCAATAACTATTTTAGAAATATTTGTAAAACCTCTTCGGGAGAACCAAAAAGGAATTCAAGTAAAGCTTGAAAAAGGTTTAATAAAAAATCGAAAAATTTCCATAGTTCCTGTTACTACATCAATTGCCCTTGAAGCTGCTTCGATTAGAGCAAAATACAACCTTCGAACACCCGATTCTATCCAAATAGCTACTGCAAAGAAATACGCTGATTATTTTATTACCAACGACAAAAAATTAGAAAAATATCCCCATATTGAAATAAAGGTTTTGGAGAGCTTCATTTAACCTAGAAATTAGAAGGTAGGTCTTATTAAACGTTTTCTCCAACTGTTCTGAAGGTACTGCAGTCATTTTAAGGACATACAACGGAAAATCCCAGGAGAAGGCTGTTCCCACAGAACCTTAAATTGCCAAAGCGATTGTATAATCTTGTTGAACTTGCGCCTGCAATCTATCTGCAGGTTCTTCCATTACTTAAAACGCCCATAGATAAACAATTATTTTATGTGGTTAAGGGTGTCAAAAAAGAATGAAAAGAAAACGTTCTCCTCTGGAGGGATTGAAATTGAAACTAAACTTCATCAAACTCAGCACCGCTGAAAATACTACAGTGATAATTATTGACCCTGTACCCTCCTCAAGTCGCGGAGAAGTTGCCGGCAAAATTATGGGTGAAACTCACCTTTCTGCAGAACAGGTGGGTTTCTTAAGTACTGCTGGGGATAGGGGTGGCTCACCAAAACTGGAGATGGCCGGCAATGAATTTTGTGGCAACGGGTTACTTGCAGCCGGTGCAGCAGCCATTTTTCATAAGCTGGTTACCCCACCTGAGTTCACCCTGGAAATTTCTGGTGCTGAAGGTTCTTTCCAGTGCCAGGGAGAGGAAGCGGGGCCCGGCAGGTACCTCGTGAAAGCTTCTGTCCCCTCCTCTTTTTCCTGCCGGGAGATTAGTATGAAATCTGGAGGGAAAAA
The DNA here is from genome assembly GCA_003551905.1 of Halanaerobiales bacterium. Lineage (GTDB taxonomy): Bacteria > Bacillota > Halanaerobiia > B1SED10-174 > B1SED10-174 > B1SED10-174. Next base: position 1,592 of record PUNT01000078.1, on the reverse strand, counting down.
GCTGAGAGGACAGCTGATGGAGCTTGCTGGAATAACTCACCTTCTGGTAGAAAGCAATCCGCACCTGCCGGAAGAAGTACTCATGGATCTGAACAGTACCCTCATTGGGGAAATTAAAAGAGAAGCCGTGGGAGTGGTTTCATGGTATCAGGACGAGAGTGGAGCCAGCATTAAACCCTGCATCCATGTGGGCAAGATAGGTACAACAATTTTTGAAAGGGGCTGTGGTTCTGGAACACTGGCATTAGGTTTGTACCTGGCCTCCCAGCAGGAAGAAAACCTGCTCCTGGAAGTAGAACAACCTGGTGGTTTCATTGAAGTGGGGGTGGAGGGAGGAAAAGAGGAAGACTATTTCAAAATAGAAGAAGCCTTCCTCCGGGCTAAAGTAGAAGTTACCTGTAGAGGAGAAGTGATCCTATAGATCATCTTCCTTCACTATAAAAGGTTGTTTTAGATGTGTGGACCAACACAAAAAAGGCTTGTAAAGAAGAATATAGAAATAGAAAAGAAAAGCAGAATTGTAATCAATAATTTATGGTTAATTCCTGTTATGGAGGCCGAGCCCCATGTTAAGAAAAAGAACATTGAGGACACTGGCAGTATATGACAGCAAGGAAAGCCAAAGGGAAAAAGAACATAAAGAAATTGCTTATGGTGTTGCCCTGGAAGGAATTGTCCTCCTTGAGAATGATGGTGCTTTACCAGTAAAACCGGGAAAAATAGCTCTTTATGGTGCCGGTGCAGAAAAGACAATCAAAGGGGGAACAGGGTCTGGCGAAGTAAATGAACGTCACAGTGTCAGCATTTTTGAGGGCATGGAAAAAGCGGGATTTACCATTACCACGACAAGATGGATCGATGATTATTCTAATTTATTCCAGGAAAGCATGGCAGCCTACAAGCAAGAAGTAGCCCAAAGAATACGCAAGCTAAAGATCAATGAAATCATGGAGATTCCCTACAGATATCCATATGGACGGGAGATTACAGATGGAGATATTGAGGAAAGTGAGACCAATACCTGTATTTATGTAGTTGCCCGTCAGTCAGGAGAGGGTGCTGATAGAAGACTGGATAATGCTGATTATAATTTATCGGAAATAGAGAAAAAGAATATTAAAAGATGTGCAGAATCATATGAAAAAACCATTGTGGCAATTAATGTGGGGGCTTCCTTTGATCTTAGTTTTCTAGATGAGATACCCGGAATCAATGCTCTTTTGTATTTTTCTCAGCAGGGGATGGAGGGTGGAACAGCATTTGCTGATATTGTGGCCGGCAGGGTATCTCCTTCCGGCAAACTGGTGGATACCTGGCCAAAAAAATATGATGATATCCCTTTTGCCTATGAGTACAGTTATTTAAACGGTGATCTGGATAATGAATATTACCGAGAAGGCATATATGTGGGATACAGGTATTTTGACTCATTTAATGTGAAGCCTCAGTATGAGTTCGGATATGGCCTCAGTTATTCGCAATTTGATATTGATTTTGTCAATGCAGTTGTTGACAGGACCAGGGTAAAAGTAAAATTTAAAGTTCAAAATACTGGTCATAAGTTTTCTGGGAAAGAAGTTGTACAGCTTTAT
>PUNT01000099.1 GCA_003551905.1 Halanaerobiales bacterium | reverse complement strand
TTTGTAAATAATCATTCTGTTTCCCATCATCAATCACTCTCCTTTAATCTATTAACCATTCATTTGTAAGTTCCTCTACTCTATCTACAGTCAAGCATAAATTATCTGTGGTATTTCCCCATTGAAACCAACTTTCTCCTTTTCGCATTTCAAATTTGGTGGTACTTCCATCTGATAGTTTGAAATTTCCCCATATACGGTTTTTGTTACGGTTTACTGTTTCCCTTATTATTTCATTCATTATCAATCACTCTCCTTTTCATAATACTTACATGATTTACAAATAAAACTATTTGTCTGCAAGAATTGGCACCAGTCAAGTGCTATTTTGCTATCAAAATGTTTACAGTCCCCTCTTTTATTCATTGTCAATCACTCTCCTTTTCTTTTAACACTTTTACCACCTCTTTGGGCAGTACGATATGGCAATATGTAATACCTTTATGTTCGTTAGCGTGAAATGATACTATTGTCCTGTTTTTGTCCTCAGACTCAGTAACACGGATACAGGAAATAGAATCAGCCAATGGTTGGAACCAAACCGATGTTTTGTCACTATCCTCTCTATAATTCCAGAATTCTACGGTTATGCGTTTGTCTTTGACACTGAATGACTTTGACGAAAATTTCCAATCTTGCATGTTAGCTCCTTAATCTCTTGCAGGTTCCAGCACAACAGCCAATAGCCGCCGAAATGAACCTACTATTACAATGACTACATAGGTAACCTAATACTATAGAACCACCTACCTTTCCCATAGTTGTTGTATACAAAGCGTGAAGCCAATCCCAAGCCAGCACAACAGAGAACCCAACAAAAAGTCCCACCATATCCAGCCATGACTGGGACGCCCAAAATCAATCAAAAAATGCTCGATGTTGCACGTTCTTGCTCGATGTTGCTCGATGTTGCACGGTTTACGCCACTTACCTTACGTATGGCCCCTCTTCTGGGTCCGCAAGTTGCGCCTCTTACCTGCTGGCTGGCCCCAATATGCTCAGTCCGCAAGACTATCCCGTGGGTTCCTGGCGGGGACCTGGTCGGGGGCCTGGTGGTCTCTCGTCTATAACGGTGCGGTTCCGTAGGATTGACTAGCATAAGCGCCTCCTTCTCGCTAGTCGGGGTTGACATTAACACGGCCATCTCAAGTGAGATGAACCTGCTAATGTGGGGGGACCCCACTTGTGTGAGATCCCCCTCTTACCGTTACTGGGGCAGGAGTGTCCAACCCAGTTTGTAGGCAGCCCTTCGGAGCTTTCTTCTATTATGCTCCAGTCTCTCCTTCAAGAGTCGGGCATCCCTTTGCAGGTACCCTGCTTTCCTCTTGTCGAAGTCGCTGGCGCCTTGACGTTCAAGTACAACGTTGCGTATCTCAAACGTCATAGCCCTCAGCAGGCTGGCTGAGTTAGAGAGACCCTTGTAGCTGCTGCTCGGGTATTTCTTGTCAGTGTTCCTGACATACCCAGGCATAAGCTCGTAGGTCTCCAGCCCAGTCACACCTTCCTTGGAAGCCTCCGCCCTTATAGCACGGATGGCAAAGCTGAGACGTGTAACTTCTGCAGAGGCTGAGGCGATGAACCTTTTAAGAGATTCAGCCCTCTCCTTAGCAGAGACAGTCACGGTCTCCAGCTTTTCCTCTTTAGTCTCAGGGTTCCAACGATTGACCTGAAACTTATAGGCCTCACCATTAGCGACTTTACGGTCTAAGACATACTGCTCAGACTTCCAGTCTTTGATAGCACGGTTCAGAAGATCCTGCTTGCTGACGCAGAGATTTTCCAACTGGTACAGAGTCCCGTGAGGATTGCCTTTGGAAGATGAGTTGTTGAATAAGTTAGTCATGTTAGTTCCTTTCTTAGTTGAAAGATTATAATAATGAGAAGAGAGTTGTGTTCCATAAGCGCCCCCTTTCTTGGGAGTGTTTTTTATAATTTGTTGGCCAACCTTTTGATAGCCAGCTTTTCTCTATGGATGGCCATCTCTAGTTTTTCAACCAACACGCTATCGCCCATTGTCGTTTGGGCGGCGGTCTGCTCAACAACCCATTGTTCTAGCGTGTTGATTTTAGCCTGGTTGGTCAGGCTGCTTTCCAACAGTTCTTCTAATGTCATAGTATTTCACCTCCTTTCAAGATGAGTCTTTACCGCTCTCATAATTTACCACTGATGCGGGCGGCACCGCTCCAGCAATACATAACATATCAGCCACAGCTTACGTGGTCTGACATACTTCAGCAGTCTAAACATGGCACACCTCCTTTACGCCACTAGTGGATGGTAATTGTTATTTCCGATCGTTATTCTTCCAGGTATGAACCGCCCTCATAAGGCAGTAGATGATACCCGAAAGAATAAAATACCCTGCTACTGTAAGTAACAGGGAGATGCCGTCATAGGTCATTGTGATCACCTCCTCTCAGTTAACATTGGGGAACCTACCTGGTGCAGGCTCCCCAATAGCAACTAAGACTTAGAGAAGACAAGTCTCCTTGTCCCTCCAGGCTTAGTTTTATACATAGACCTGACCTCGTCTCGGCTTGCCCACTTCCAGAAAGTCTTATCTGAACAGTCAGCGCAGAGACAACTGTCGTAGTCTATGTCCCCAGTTAGGGTACATACCTCCAACCTTAGCCCTTTTACAGGCTCGGCTGTACAGTCAGTTCGGTTACACATGGTACACCTCCTTCGCTTAGTCGCAGTTGATATTAGGGAACCAACCTGTTATGCTGGCTCCCTACTGTCAACTACATCTCAAGTCTTCTCTTGGAGCAAGGCTCCAACTTGAGACTATCGACATTGTCTGGATGAAGGCAGAACACACTGCCCTCTTCATCATCCAGGTCAGCGAACTCACACAGTCCGCATGGATGATGTTCCTCCAGCTGGCTACGATAGAATACTTCTTCGGGTATCAACGTACACACCTCCTTCGCTTGATTATGAAGCACCCCCTATACACACCTTCGGAGTTGCTTCTACTTGTGACGATATTGTTGGAAGAATATAAGGGACTCATATTTATATCTTGATAACTCATATATATTCTCAGGACTCATATTTATATAGACGCACAACATATAAAAAATTATATGGGGGGGGATATATAAAATGGGACTCCAGGCTTTATAAAAGTTGAACACCCCAATGTCTGATTTTTCAGGCTATTACTGGGAATAGGACACTTTTGGCCTGGTAGTTATAATAGCCTATTATATATATAGGTTATTTATTCTTATTAAAGATATAAATATAATATATATAAATATATGCCTGCTATAACTTTTCTGTGGATATTAGTTCTCTAATCAGGTATAATAATATTAGCCAGGGTGATGTCCGTAACCTCGACTCGGCGCATACTGAGAAGGGGTTGGTATGAAAAGACCCGTCACTGCTGGCACAATATTATCTGTATCGAAAGGGATGGTATGGCCAAACATAAGCGCAACCGTATTATCAAAGAATTCTATGGAGAACCCTATGACCAAGAAGAGCCTTCTGCGCATGGCAGTCCAAAGCATAGCCCAAAACCGAAAACAAAATCTGGGCCCAAGCCCAGAAAAACAGGACCCGTCAAATCAGGCAGTGGACAT
>PUNT01000163.1 GCA_003551905.1 Halanaerobiales bacterium | reverse complement strand
TTGAATATGACTTTTAAAACGCCTGTTATTGTATCATCAGGCCCTTTAACCAGGGATAGTGATGCCATAAATGAAATAGCAGCCATGCCAGGAGTGGGAGGCATTGTTACCAAAACTGCCTATTATAAAGATAGTGATACTCCTCGCCCTACTATGGCAAAAGGAAAAGGTGGACTCATCAATTTTGATTGGTCAGGGAGTAGTATAGAAAAATGGGAAAACTATTTTAAAGAAATTGCTCATTGTTCTCAACCCCTTATAGCCAGTCTTTATGATAAAGATAACAGTCGTTTATATGAAATGGGAAAAAGGCTTGAGGATGCTGGAGCAAATGCGCTAGAAGTTCCAATTAAGCCTGAGTATACCCCAAATGAAACCAGGGATAGAATGTCCGGATTAAAGAAAACAGTACAAATACCTGTTATGGGAAAAATCGGCCCCAGCCTCCCTGATCTGGAAGCTTATTGTCAATCCTTAAATGAAGCAGGGATAGATGCTATCTCTGGGATTAATACAATAGGCCCCTGTCTTGTTTTAGATAATGAAGGGTACCCATTTTTAGGTAACAGCTATGGACATGGGTATTTATCCGGCCCTGCATTAAAGGAATTATCCCTGGCTACTGTTGCCCGTGTGGCAAGGACTGTTGATCTGCCAATTATTGCTGGGGGAGGTATCAGTTCAGCTGAAGATATAATTGAATTTTTGCGAGCAGGGGCCACAGTTGTCTTTATACACACAGCAGCAATATTGAAAGGATTTACCATATTTGAGAAGTTGGTAGAAGAATTACAGAATAAAATGGAAGCACTGAACATCTCTAACCCACAGCATCTTGTTGGGACGGCTAAAGCAAATTTGAATGAGTCAAGGAGATGGGAAATTAAAAAACCTGTCATTGACAAATCAAAATGTAATGGATGTGGGCTTTGCGTCCAGAGCTGTATCTATAACAGTCTTTATCTTGACAAGCAGAAGATAGCAAATTGCAAATCTGGAGATTACTGTTTTGGTTGTGGCCTTTGTCTTACTGTTTGTCCTGTAGAAGCAATATCAGTTTAACAATTAATAATTGTAAGGAGGTAAAAGATGCTGGATCTTGTTTTAAAAAACGGTAAAATAGTAACTCCAGAAAAGATTATCCGGGGTAATATAGCCATTAAAGATGGGAAAATACATGGACTTCTATCCCCTGATTTAAATATTCAAGCTAAAGAGATCATCGACGTTGAGGGTGGTGTCATTACTCCGGGTGCCATTGATTCCCATGTTCATATTCCCAAAAAAGAGGGTGACCATAGGGGCGATTTTTTTACAGAAGGCAGGGCAGCCCTATTCGGAGGGACAACAACTGTTATGGAGTTCATTAAAGGCGGAGATTCTTTAAGAGAGACTTTTGTCCGGGAAAAAGAAGCTATCCATGAACTCACACCATTGGACTACACATTCCATGGTGTAATTTTGCAGGAAAGAGAATTAGAAGACATTGCACCTCTTCATGAGGAAGGATTAGTTTCTTTTAAACATATTATGGCTGACTGTAATGGAGGTAGAGGTCTTCCTCTTCATATTCAGTACAGATCCTTTCAGGAGATAAGCAGAGTTGGTTCTATTGCTGTAGTTCACGCTGAAAATGAAGACATTCAGAACTACATGAAACAGATGTTGCAGAGCAAGGGAAGAACTGATCCCATGGCCCATGCTGAATCTAGAACTGTATTCTCTGAAGTTGAAGCAATTTCACGCTCAATACTATTGGTAGAAGAAACTGGAGCTGCCCTGCATGTATTCCATGTATCATCAGCATGGGGGGCTCAGCTTATTCAGGATGCTATCTCCAGAGGTTTGCCCGTTTCTGGAGAAACCTGTCCCCATTACCTCTGTTTTACCAGGGATGATGTAAAAACCAGGGGTCCCTTCGTGCAAATCAATCCTTCTCTCAAGTTTGAGGAAGATAGGGTAGGATTATGGAATGCCATTCAAAAAGGGGACTTATCTATGGTTGTATCAGATCATTATGCTCCTTTGAAAGCAGAAAAAGAGAAGGGATGGAATAATATCTGGCCTGTTGAAGGGGGAGTCCCTGGTATTGAAACAAGAACTCTCTTTCTTCTCAGTGAGGGAGTAGAAAAAGGAAGGTTAAAGTGGGAGGACTTTGTTGCCCTTACAGCAAAAAATCCAGCAAAGCAGTTTGGTATATATCCTAGGAAAGGTTCTCTTGAAACAGGCGCTGATGCCGATCTGGTGGTTTGGGAGAGAACAGAAGGAACGTTTATGTCATCAGAAAATCTTCATCAGACTGCTGACTGGACTCCTTTTGATAAAATACCCATTACCTGGCGCCCATCAAGGACCTATTTACGCGGGCGACTGGTCATAGAAAATGATAGATTTTTAGGTTTTAAGGGTTACGGAGAATTTATACCAGGAAAAGGTATCAGGAAGGAGGAATAAATATGGATTCCAAACGGAGACAATCCATGGACCCCCTTGTGAAATGGTTGGTGCCAATGCTTTATCCTGATACTCCTACTCTTCTAGGGTTACCGTTGGCCAGCAGCAAAGAGGATTTGAAGGGGGCTGATTTGGCTATTGTTGGTGCTCCTTATCAAGGAGCACCTGGTGTTACAAGAGAATACTCAAATAACCTTTTAACACCTGTGAATATACGAAAGGATTCAGTCAAATATGGAAGTTACCTTCCAGAGTTTGATCTGGATCCTCTAGATGAACTGAAAGTAGTCGATTATGGAGATGCCAGTGTTGCTGTTAGAGGGGATATTCATCATACTATAGAAGCTGTTTCTTCTAAAATTAAAGATGTATTAGAAGTGGGTGCAATTCCCATTGTTATTGGCGGAACAGAGGTTGGTTCCAGCCTCCCGTTGGTGCAGGAGTTGAATGCTAAGAGTAAATCAGGTGTAGGCTGTATTACCCTGGATGCCCATGGTGATAATATGGAAAGCCATGGGGGAGAGAAGTTTTGTGGCGCCTCCTGGATCAATAGAATGTCAGAACTACCCAAGGTTAATATGTCTAATCACGTTCATTTGGGGATGCGGGGGCCCAGGAACTTTAAAGAGCAGGTTCATTGGTATCGTGAAAAAGGGACCACCCTTTTTACAAGCAGGGAAATCAAAAAAAGGGGTATGGAAGATATAGCCAGGGAAACTATAAGTACAGTCATGAACAATACTGATAAAGTCTTTATGAGTATAGACTACGATGTATTAGACATTGGGTGCGCACCTGGACTGGATGAACCTATGGGCATTTCTGTTGAAGATCTATTAACTCTCTGCCTGGAAGTAGGGAAAAATGGCATTGATGGTTTCTCCATTGGTTGGATACCAACTTCCAATAAACCTCTACATTGGATTGCTATTTGGACATTCATTTATTTAATGGCCGGCATTGCAATGAGAATTAAAGATAGTGGCAATTAATAAGCAGCACATGTCTTATATCTATAATTAGGAGATGTTTTGCAAGTGGAAAAACTATTGATCCGTAACGGTCTGCTTATGTGTGGACGAGAATTTGAATTAATTAACAGGGATCTCCTCATTGTAGGGGGTCTAATAGAGGAGATAGGGGAGA
>PUNT01000051.1 GCA_003551905.1 Halanaerobiales bacterium | reverse complement strand
TGGAGCAACCTCAGTATCGGGGCTATGCCCATATTAAGGATGGGGGCTTTGAGTATCTGGATATTCCCGGCACTTTCCAGGACATTACCGGCACCATTCAGTTTCGGGGAGATCAGATGGTTTATGAAGATTTTAAAGGTGTGTTCAACCAGACCGGATCTGTAGCCATGGAAGGATATATGTACCATACTGGCTGGGAATTCTCCTATTATGATTTGGATATCACTGGTAAGGAGTTGCCGGTAAATCATGGTGCTGTTAGTGGTTATACTGATGGCAACCTCAAGGTAATTGGTCCCTATTTTACTCCCAGCATTACCGGCGAGTTACAGGTATATAACACTGTCATCCGCTACCCCTTTTACTGGCCCCATGAGCCTCCCGGTGAAGAGCCTTCTCCCTTTGAACCCCATGTGGCGGTAACTTTGAAGCCCCGGGGCAATGTGTGGGTAAAGAATAACAACTTTGAATTTCTGGTGCAGCAGGGTAGTTTACAGCTGGATAACCGCACCGGCTACTTCGAACTGGTGGGAGAAGTTTCTTCCCGGCAGGGCAGTTTCCACTACTACAATACCAATTTCCGCCTGATGGAGGGTCGTGCTCGCTTTTTGCGTTTCAACGAGTCCATACCTCATCTGAATATCAGAGCTCAGACCAGGATTCAGGATACCCGGGTAGATCTACACCTGGATGGGCCGGCCCTGGATATGAATATACGCCTCACCTCTTCTCCTCCCATGCCGGAAGCAGAAATAATAGATTTGCTGGTTCGGCGAGGGGGGCTGGGGCGCCTCCTCAGTGGCGATATTGGTGGGGTTTTCCTGGATGAATTCTGGCGTCTTGTAGGCGAAGGCATCCATACCGGCTTCATCATGCCCCTGGAAACTTCCCTGGAAGAAGCTCTGGGTCTGGATGAGTTCTCCCTTTATCCCAGCCTCTCCCGGGGAGAAGAAAAATTGAGCCTGCACATGGGAAAATCCCTGACGGATAGAATTTATTTGACTTACAGCCAGACCTTCTTCGGCGACAGGCCATACCGGCAGCTGGGGGTTGAATACCGGCTCCTGGATAATCTAATCCTGGAGGGGTTCTTACAGGATGAAGGACATTTTCAGATCCGTCTGGACTACAGCATACCTTTTTAGGAGGAGGCAGAGATTTGTCAACCAGCAGTGAAAACTTGCAGGCAAAAAATGAGCAGGAGAAGCTCCTGTGGCATCAATATAAAAAAAATGGCTGTGAGAAGAGCCGCCAGGAACTCATAGTAGCCTATCAACCGCTGGTGTACAGGGAGGTGGGGCGTCTTTCCCCCCATCCCAGGCACAGATGGGATCTCTTCCAGGAGGGTTGTGTTGGCCTGATTGAAGCTGTGGAGGCTTTTGATCCGGAGCGAGGTTGCCGTTTCAGCACTTTTGCCTCTTACCGGATACTGGGCCGTCTTTTAAATTACCTGACCCGGGAGAAAAAGAATACAGGAGGCATTTTTACGGACAATCATATTGAGGATTCAGACCTGGAAAACCAGGTGGAAAAACGGCTTTTGGTGCAGGAAATCAAAACCCTAATGGAAAGACTGCCGGCCAAGGAAAAGCTGGTTTTAAAGCGCATATTCCTGGAAGACCGGCCAGCCCAGGAGGTGGCAGAAGGGATGTCAATTACCACTTCCTACCTGTACCGGCTGCGTAAGAAAGGTATTCGCCGTCTCCGAGGGATACTGGGCTATATTTTGAAAGAAAACAGGTAGCTTAAAGGCCTATTATGTATATAGTTTTAATAATTTGACGTAGAGGGGCTGAAATGCTTGATTTTAGCAGGTAGCAATCAGCCTTTTTTTTATGATACTGAATCATAAGGAGGTGAAGCAGGTGGAACCGTTACGCAACCGAGTGCTAACCCAGGTTGATAGGGCCCGACGCTGGCTTGATGAGGCCCAGGAAGCTTATGAGGATGGTGCTGCTGTTCGGGGAGATAAAAATATAAACCTGGCAGCAGCTGAGCTGCGGATAGCTCTGGAAAAAAGCCAGTTCTGGCAGAGGCAGGAGGAAATGGATAAGAAGAAAAAGAAATCAACTGCTGCTCTGCCGGTGGTGGCGGTGTTAACAGCTATCCTCATGATAGGTGGTGGGGTTTTTTCCCTGTTTATGATGATGCAGCCTGTCAGCCTTGCTGAGGTAAGGCTGCCGGAGTCAGGTTCTGTCCAGCTTCGCATTATGGAAGAGAATTCTGCCCAGGTTGCGTTTACTGCAGATGATGAAAGCAACAAAAGAACAGTATATGAAGGTAACCGGGAACCGTTCTATGAGAATCGTCACTGGCCGGAATACCAGAGAGTAGAGATAACCGGTTCACTGGATTATTCTTTTGTCGGATATGATTAAGGAGGAGGGTGTAAGGTGATCAAGAAAAGTATAATTCTCATTCTTCTTTTAGCACTTGTCTTGGCTGTTAACATGGCAGTTATGAGTAAAGCCCTGGCAGATGAAGGTGAAATGGAAGAGATGCTGGACGAAGAAGATCCTAATGTGGTTACCGATATTGTGATCAGGGGAAATCACAGGGTGGATACAGAGGAAATAATGGAGGTTGTTTCCATCGAGGTAGGAGATGAGCTTGATGGTGATGTTCTTCGTAAGGACATGCAGAACATATTCGACCTGGGCTGGTTTTATGATGTTCGGGTTGATTTTGAACCCTATGAGAGGGGACTCCGGGTTATCTACCGGGTGGTGGAAAACTATCAGGTGGAAGAAGTGGTTTTTACCGGAGTAGAATCCCTGGATGAACATTTACTCAAAGAACAGCTGACTTTGGAGCTGGGAGAAGTCCTCAATCTCAAGATGTTGGATGAGGATCTCCGGGCTATTGAGAAGAAATTTGATGAACATGGCTATATTCTGGCCAAGGTCAGGAATGTTTCCTTCGATCCGGAGACCAAGGTCCTGAAAATTGAGATAAACGAGGGAACTTTTGGTGAAGTCACGGTGGAAGGCAATGAAAAGACCAAAGATTATGTAATATACCGGGAGATAGATATTGCAGAGGGTGAAATATTCAATGTGGATCGGGTGCAAAAGACGCTTCGTGATATATATGCTCTTGGTTTTTTTTCTGAGAACATTGAGCCCCGTCTGCAGGTGGATCCCCGGGAGAATAGCGCTGACCTCATCATTAAGGTGGAGGAGGTAGATACCGGTTCTCTGAATGCCGGTGGCGGTTACAGCACCAAGGACAGATGGTTCATCTATGTGGACGTGGAAGAGAGAAACCTTTTTGGCCGGGGACAGGAGATCGGTTTCAAAGGCGAATTTGGCCGCAACCGGACCTATGAATTCAGGTTCTACGAACCCCACCTGGTTCATACCCCATATTCTCTGGGTCTCAATATCTACCGCTATATCACCCATGAGGATAAGGAGGAAGACAATTATGAGTACCGAACCCGGGAGGTCCGGCAGGGAGGCAACGTTACCATAGGCCGACCTATTACCGATACCATAAGGTTGAGCACCCGTTTCCGCCTGGACCACACTGATCTCAGTCTGGACCGGGGAACAGCTCCGGATGATTTTGATCCATACAGCGGTCAGACCCGGAGTATTGCCCTGACTGCCACCAGG
>PUNT01000189.1 GCA_003551905.1 Halanaerobiales bacterium | reverse complement strand
GCACTTCACAGACTATTTCTACGAAGAAGTCCTTGAACAACAACCCCCGGAAATGAAAGAATCCCTTTTACACACATCAATCCTGCAAAGGATGAATGCTTCCCTATGTAAGGCCCTGACCGGTCGTGGCAGAGAATTGCTGGATTATTTGCGTAATTCCAATTTATTCATTATTTCTCTGGACAATCAAAACTCCTGGTTTCGCTACCACCACCTTTTTGCCCAAACACTGAAATCACAGCTCAAAGAAAAGGACCCAGAATTATTATCCCGGCTGCATTTAAAGGCTGCAGCATGGTTTAGGAAAAACGGTTTTAACCAGGAAGCTATCCATCACGGCCTGGCAGGAGGCCATTATGAAAAAGTAGCTTCATGGATTGAAAAAGAGGCCTCAAAAACCTTCAAAACAGGCAATCTTACAACACTTGAGCACTGGATTCAATCTCTTCCCCGGGAAACACTCTATCAAAAACCAAAAATATGGCTTTATTACCTCTGGATTCTGATACATACCCGGCGATTTGAAGAAGCGTATCTATCCAGCACGGAAATGGACGATTTTCTCAAAGATCCAAACCAGATATCCATTTTTGATAATGATTCTCTGGATTTCCTCCGGCGTGAATTGAATATGATTAAGTATTATATTGCAGTGGTGCAGAAAAAACCCGGAGCAGAGGAGAATTTCACGAAAGCAATCAGCAACATGCAGCCTGACAGCCTGGCAGAGCTCATAACTTTTAACCCGGGCAGTGCAAGCCTTCTGCAGGCCGAAGCCGGCAAGCGGGGCAGATTACAGGATGCCACCAGTTTTTATAGTTACACAGCACCAAGAATAGAAGAAATTGGCGATTATCCTTCTTTTGCCGTGGGCTATACTGTTCTAAGTGAAATCCACTATGAAAAAAACCAGCTCAACCAGGCACAAAAATTCTTTGAAAAAGCCATTCAACTGGGTAAAGCAAAAATCGATGCAGGGGCCCTTGTTCCGGCTTACATAATTAACTGTAAGATAAAAATGGTCAAAAGAGAACATAGCAGTGCCCTGGAAATCCTGAGATTGCTGGAACAGGAAATTCAAGAAAATGATTTTCTCCATTGGGTTGCTGTAATCCGAGCCTTCCGGGCAAGGATTGCCATGGAACTGGGCCATGATAAAGAAGTCCACCTGTGGCTAAAAAACTGCCGCCTGGCCCTTGAGGATGAAATAACAATTCTCCAGTATTATCCCTACACCACACTGGTCAGGGCCTTGATATACCTGGAAAAGTACAAACAAGCACACACACTCATAGAAAGGATGCTGACCATACTGGAAGAACAAAAGGGAGTTGGCCAGCGTATAGAGATACTTATCTTAAAAGCACTCTGCTGTCATGAACTGAACAGAAAGGAAAGTGCTTTAGACTGTCTGCAAAAGGCCCTGGAAACAGGGATGACAGAAGGTTACTACCGAATTTTCATCGATGAAGGCCAGCCTTTATTTAAATTGATAAGTGCCTGCAAGGCTCAACAAGACCTGCTGCTCACCGGCAAGCGATGGGAAAAGATAGGAGAATATGTTAACAGGTTGCTTGAAAGATTTATTGAAGAAGAAAGAACAGGTTCAAAACCTGACTCAGACTGTATTATGCAGATTAAAGAATCACTAACCCCCCGGGAGCGGGAGGTACTAAAACTTCTAGCTGAAGGCTATCCCAATCAGGCCATAGGAAAAGAACTTTATATCAGTCTGGTCACCGTAAAGACTCACGTTAAAAACATCTATCGCAAATTGAATGTAAAAAGCCGGGCCAAGGCCATAGCCCGGATCAATGAACTGAATCTACTGTCCTGATTGATGCCCACTTTGCTGGGCTTTTTATTTTGCCATTTTTGTTTTTTCCCATGGCTTTTTTTTCGAACTAATTTTACTCTGGCAGGAAAAACCCTGAGAAAATGCTTTCTCAGGGCAAATTGATGCTAGAGCATGAATCCTAAAGCAATATTTCCAGGGAGCTAAAGGCAGGAAGAACATAGTCTATTTGCTCTTTTTAGACAGTTCATGAGCACTATTATTTTTTACTCATATTTGCATAAGAGACACCCTTAATTAAGAGTTTCAACCAGAGTTCCATCCCAGTATATATTAATTTCTGCACCTGGATTAATAGTTACAAAGTCTATTGCATTGCCAAAGTCTCCCGGTTCATCAATGGGGTCTCCATCATTAGTTGCGTCGTAAATATCAAGAGTTTCAAATACTGTTACAGAAATCATCTGAATAAGATCTACAACATCAATTATAGCATCTACATCAAATCTAAACCTACCTTCTTCGAATGTACAGTCATTGATATTTACATGGGCAGCGGCAGCTTTACCAGCATCAATTCTAAAGGTATTACCTCCCAGATCAAAATCGGAATTGTTTACTTCCAGGGTTAGATCCACACCATCTTCATCTGCCTCAACTAAAAAGTTACCTCCCAGATCAAAATCGGAGCTATTAATGATAAGTGAACTCACATCATTTGTGCCATTAAAAAACATGAATGGTCCCTCGAGTTCAACATTACAGTCTGTCATCTCCATTGTTATCTTTCCATCATCCCCAGAAGCGTCAATACGAAAACCATCCCCCAAAAACTTCCCGGTAAGATTGAACTCGGTGGAGGTAATGGTGAGTGTTAGCTCCTGATTGTCATTATAACCATAGACTTTGAAACTTCCGCCCATAAATAGAGAATTAGAAACAGTCATCTCAAGTTCAGTTCCATTCCCGGCAGGACTAATAGCAAAATCAGTGTCGATGTAAAATTCTGAATTACTGACGTTAACAAAGAACTGGGAATTGTCAGCTTCATTTCCTTCAGCCTCAGAACAATATACATAAAAACGTCTTGCTGTAAAACTGCAACCACTGATATATAAAATAACCTCCTTATCTTCAATGTCTTCCACGTCTATAAAGAACTGTCCCACTCCCAGAAAAAAATCAGAATCATTTATGGTCAAACTGACTGCTCCACCGGTTTCCACATAAAAATCTTCATCTTCAGTTGTCAGGGTTAATCCTTCTATATCGATATGGTAGCCCAGGATAAGAAATTCTCCCAAACCTTGAAGTTCAATTTCACTTCCTCTAACAGTTATGCTATCCCCTGTTATCTGGAAATTCCTATCTGCTTCCATCAAGAGTTTGTAGCCATTGAGATCAAACCTCAGCCCATGAGAACTGAGAATAACATCGAAGTCCACGCTGGTCAGAATATCGGACCCCAAACGAATCACATCGTACTGATCCTGCACATCCAGGGCATCATGGAGGTCATGCGCATCGTGAACCAGAAAAACATCCAGATATTCTTCAAAGCTTGCTTTAATTGAAGCATCGTCTGTAAAATGTGTTACTGTGATTTCCTCATTATTCAGATCACCATGGCCTGCACCTGCAACCTCCCAGCCTGTGAATTCATAATCAGGGTTAGCTACTGCCCTCAGCTGTATAATAGTATTAGCTTCAACTGATCGCTCTGATTCTGCTTCCACCCACTCACCATTAACATTCTCTTCAACAAAACCTCCATCCGTCCAGGTTATTATTACATCAAATAGTTCAGGAGTTGTTTCGTAAAAGTTTGCTTTAATTAGAGCACCTTCTGCAAAATTTGTTACTGTGATTTCTTCATTATTCAGTTCACCATGATCTGCTCCTGCAACTTCCCAGCCCTGGAATTCATAATCGGGGTTAGCTACTGCCCTCAGCTGAATAGAAGTATTGGCTTCAACTGATCGATCTGATTCTGCTTCCACCCACTCACCATTAACCTTTTCATAAACATAACCCCCCTCAGTCCAGGTTATTGTTACATCAAATAGTTCAGGAGTTGTGCCACAGCCGGTCAATGGCAGGGAAATTAGAAAAAGCAAAATTAAAATCCCTGTTCTTCTAAATAATAATAACACCACTATCAAACCTCCATTCTTTTCAATTTTTTTCTACCCTTTAAAATTGCCTTAAGAAACCATAGTCCTGGTTAGTTCTGACTACTTAATTAACCAGCGGCAGGGAGGCAAAATTATCTCACCCAAACCCCTGATTCCCATCATTTTCCTAGCCCTGTTATATAGTCTCACGGAAAAAAACATCCAGGCCATGGCGAATGGTTTGGTCACCGTGGTCATTATCTGAATAGGTATTGTGTGTTTCCGAACCCGGCGGGCAGTTCTCCCGAGGCCACGGCTCCTCTCCAGTCCCAAAGATCGCTATGTGGTCAAAGGCGATATAAATCCCGCCACCGTACCACCCAGCATAATTATCCTTAATGGTGTTACCATAAATGGTGGTCTCTCCGTACCAGATGGAGATTCCGCCTCCACAGGCTTGGGGGTCGCCTGCTGCATTGTTATGGGAGATGTGGTTATTAGTAATCACAACCTCCGCATCTCCTCCCAGGATATGGACACCACCGCCATGTAGATTGGTTGAGTTATTTGAAATCTCATTACTGTCAATGGTGGCTTCTGAGTCATCAATAACCATGCCACCCCCACTATACTCGGCCGTGTTGTCAGATATGATGTTGTTTCCAGAAATTTCCGCAACAGACGAGTAAACAATGGCTATTCCCCCGCCATCAGCTCTTCCCCAGTCATCTGGATCTTCTGCTGAATTGCCAGTAATGGTATTGTCTTTGATAGTGGCTTCTGACTGGGAGACCACTATGGCACCCCTCCCATCGCCGGTATTCCCGGTAATGATATTACCTTTGACTTCCGCGGTGGAATTATAACTGATGGTGACGGCAGCGCCATCATAATTGCCTTTTCCGGTGTTGTTTTTAATCTCGTTGTTGATGATCTCAGCTTCAGAAGAGTATATGACAGTGATCCCGCCGGTTCCGTACCCTTTAGGAGTGTTGTTTTTAATTTTATTCCCGGTGATGTCAGCAGTAGCATCATCACCGGAGGAAATACCACCGATGCGAATAGCCTCGCCTTCATGGTCCTTGAAGGTGTTTTCCCGAATGGTCACAGAAGATTGATTATGAACATAAATTCCCGCCACCCAGTAACTGGTTTCATTGGCAAAGAAGGAGTTCCCCTCAAAAACAGGCGAGGATTGATTGGTGACTGCTGCTCCCCCACCGTTATAAGCTGTGTTATCAGTGATCACATTACCCTTGATCACCGGCGAGGAGGAGCTGGAAACCAGGATACCTCCACCATTATTACTTCCGGCATCACCACCGGTGATGGTGAAGCCCCAGAGAAGAGCTTCTTCACCTTCCCCGCTGTTGAAGGTAACCACCCTTCCACTGCTGTTTCCATCAATTATTGTGGCCTCCACCACATCCGGATCTTCCGGATCGGTGCTGCGAACAGTAATGTTTTTACCCTTAAAATCTATGTTCTCCCTGTAAGTCCCTGGTTTAACAATTATTACATCCCCACACTCTGCAGCATTAATGGCCCCCTGGATAGTTGTGAAATCACCGGGAACTGTGATGGGGATGGGAACAAATTCAGCTACAATCTCCTTATCCTCATCCATGAGGATGCTGTACTCACCCTCTTCTTCATCCACAGTAACTACATCGACAGCATCCTGTCCCTCCCAGCCCTCAAAACCCCAGCCGGAATCCGGGATTACTGTGAGGCTAACGTTGGTACCTCTTGCAAAAATCCCTCCGGCAGGGATTACCCCTCCTTCTCCCTCAATCCCCACAGTGAGGGTAACCGGGTCATCAATTTCCTCAAAGACTGCTGTTAGTTCCTTATCGCCAGCCATCTTAATCCGGAAATTATAATTATCAACATCAACCACTTCTCCAGCATTTTTGCCTTCCCAGCGGGAGAATACCCAGCCGCTTTCCGGTATAACTTCCAGGTCAACCAGTGTTCCTGCTGCAAAGGTGCCCCCATCTGGGGCCACCTCCCCATCTCCAGTAACGGTAATGGCCAGGGTATGTTTGGGATCTACTGGCGTACCCCCACACCCGTTCAGTAAAACCATGCCTGCTGTTAACAGCAGAACAACAACCAGGAAATTCCTTACCATTTTAATCACACCCTCCTAGTTTTTAAATTCAGATATGAGCCGGGCAAGCCTCTTTCTCCTATGTATACTACATTTGTCTGTTTTTTTAATATTATGGTTCCTGTCTATGCACGGGGAAACAACAGCTGGTATATTTACCCTCTGCACTTTCCCCATTTCCTCAAAAACAAGCATAACTAAAGCTTGCTCTTAGAGCATTATATTTTCAGAATACTACCTTTAAGACAAAGAAGATATCATACCAAAGTAGGATTTTTTGACAATAATATTACGAATAAAAACAAATTACCCTGTGCCCGGGGAAAGACACAGGGTTTAAATATTTGTTTATCCACTTCTCCTATAACTAAAAGTAGCTCACTACATACTTTACAGAGCAGGCCGTGATTACTTTCTGCTCAGTTCCTTGCCGGCAGCTTAGTGTTTCCAACGGGGGTTCTGTGATGTATAATAAGAATATCTTTTCCTAAAAGGAGGGCAGCCAACATGTCCAGAAAACAGCTCTTTTTCCTGATCCTAACACTGTGTATCCTGGCCGGGGCATTGGCCATGGTATTTTTCCTCAGGGAGGAAGACAAAAAAGACCCTGTTGTGGGCCTGGCATTGAGTGGAGGAGCAGCATGGGGAATGGCCCATATAGGGGTCCTTGAGGTGCTTGAAGAAAATCAGATCCCCATTGATATCATAACTGGGACCAGTGCTGGCGCTATTGTTGGCGCATTTTATGCCAGTGGAATGTCCCCGAAAGATATGGCTTTAACAGCTAGTGATCTCAGCTGGAACGATTTTCTCACTCCCACCATACCCAACCTGGGCTTCTTCAGCACTAAGGGATTAGAAGATTTCCTGGATCAGAATATCACTGTCCATGATTTCTCTCAACTGGCCATAAAACTGGCAGTTGTGGCCACTGACCTGGAGCGGGGAGAGGAATTCATTTTCCAGGAAGGCCCAGTAAGTAAAGGAGTGGCTGCCAGTGCCGCCATACCAGTAGTTTTTGAACCGGTGAGTTATCAGGGCAGAATCCTTGTGGATGGGGGACTCATAAATAACATACCGGATGATCTGGCCCGGAATATGGGAGCGGATATTGTAATTGCTGTTAATCTCTCGGGATATTCCTTTGAAGGAAAACCAGAAAATCAAATTGAAGTTGGCCTCCGGTCCTTTAATATCATACAAAAGTATCGTTCCCGGGCATTAGAAGCTGATATTGTCATAACTCCTGACTTAACCGGTATCAGCAGCGCTGATCTGGAAGCATATGCTGAAATGATTGCTCTGGGCCGTAAAGCAGCAGAAAATGCCCTGCCGGAAATAAAAGAGAAACTGGGTTTAGATTAGACGGATGGTTATAAGTCCAGGGATATGAGTTTTTGCTAAATCGCCCCGGGTCATTCTTATTTTTCAGCAACTACCAGCATCTCAAAATCATGTTGAGTAAGGATACGCTCCCGGCTGAATTTTTCCCCACAACCAAAAAACTCTATTTTAGTAAAACCCAACTGCTTCAACCACCAGTTTAACTCTGTTGGCAGGTAGTATCGCTGTGTACAATTTAGTTGCTTTTTGTTTCCTTCATCATCCTCTGCTTTTAGTGTAAATGTCTCCCGCAATGTTAAAACATCAAAACTGCCATCATCAGGTAAGTTTGAAAGCTGATAGAGAGCATTGCCGGTGGTCATGATGAACTTGCCCTCATCCTTTAAGGCTCTTGATACTCCTCGCAATATTTCATAATCCATTTCATCCTCTTCCATCAGTGAAAAAGCACCCTGGCATATAATCATTACCAGGTCGAATTGCCGGCTGAAGGACATTTTCCGGGCATCCCCCTGAATAAACTCTATATCCAAGCCTTCTTCTGCTGCTTTTTCCCTGGCTCTTTTTAAAAGAGATGATGACAGGTCCAGACCGGTAACATTATATCCCCGCCTGGCCAGTTCCAGGCAGTGCCGGCCTGTGCCACATCCAACATCCAGTATCTTCAATGACCTGTCATGCTTTAACTCCTGGGCAATGAAATCTACTTCTGCCTCTGTCCCCTGCACAAAAGATTCTTTATCATAAGATCTACCTGCATTGTCATATAATTCTTCATACCATTTGCGGGATATTTTCTCCACCTCCCCATTGGTTTTCCTCAATATTGCTGTTCCTATTATACATGTCACTCTGCAAAGAACAAACCAGCACGGCTTTCTTGACAGTTTCCCATAACCCTGACTAAAACTATCAGTTATAAAACAGATATAGCATATGCAATACCATAAACCGGGTAGCCTTTTTGAGGCATACCCGGTTATTGGTCTATCTTATCTCCCCTGTTAAAAAAGGCAAAATGCCAGCATGGAAAGTACTGTCTACTCCTTTTCATAAGGTTTACCTATGGCTTTAGGGGGAGTAGCTCTCCCAATAAAACCAGCCAGGGCTACCATGGTTAGAATATAGGGGGTCATCTGGACGAAATGCCGGGGAATTCCCAGTTCCTGCATACTCATCTGAACCGCATCAGCAAAACCAAAGAGCAAACTGGCTCCCAGGGCTCCAAAGGGGGTCCACTTGCCGAATATCATGGCAGCCAGAGCAATAAACCCCCTGCCTGCTGTCATACCATCGCCAAATCTGCTCAGGTGAGCTATGGACAGATAGGCCCCACCCAGTCCTGCCAGGGCCCCGCTCATGATAACAGCCATGTAACGAGTTAAGAAAACATTAATGCCTACAGTATCTGCAGCTTTAGGATGTTCACCTACTGATCTCAAGCGTAACCCCCAATCAGTCCGGAAAAGAAAAATATGCACAACTACAACCAGGATCAGGGCCATATAAACCATGGGATTCTGTCGACCGATTATCTGCCCGATTACTGGAATATCAACAATGATGGGAATTGATACATTGCCAATGCTAGGTACCGGTGGTGACGTGCCAGCTACATTGAATATGGTTCTGAGCATGAAAACAGTGAAACCCACGGCGAATATATTTATAGCTGTTCCGCTAACAACCTGATTGGCCTTGTACTGGATAGAGGCAACAGCATGAATCAAACCCATTATAGCACCGCTTACAAGAGCACCAAGGAGCCCTACCCAGGGGCTGCCGGTATAGTGGGATACCATCATACCCATAAATGCGCCGGTCAGCATCATTCCTTCCAACCCTATATTGATAACTCCGCTACGCTCGGAAAATATTCCTCCCATGGAGGTGAATATGAGGGGTGTTGCCATGCGGAGAGCTGCTGCCAGTATAGTGGCATTGAAAAAAAAGGTAATGTATTCCCACATATCAGGCTTTCCTCCTTCTTGCAATTAGTCGCCTGGTCAATTCATCAGCTGCTACAAACATAATTATCAGGGCCTGGATAATAACAACCAGTTCCCGGGGCACATCGGTAAGCCGGTCCATGGCCGCTGCGCCTGTTCGCAAGGCGCCAAATAGAACTGCAGCAAAAAACACTCCCACCGGGTGATTTTTGCCCAGGAGAGCAACTGCTATTCCCATGAAACCCAGGTCAGGTGAAAAACGTTGAATAAAACGGCCATGCACACCCAGAATCTGCTCTACTCCAGCCAGGCTGGCCAGGGCGCCACTTAAAACCATGGCCAGGACAATATTTTTTGAAACACTGATGCCACCGTATTCTGCTGCAGTAGGGTTAAAACCTACAGCCCTGATCTCATAACCGGTCCTGGTCTTCCACAGTATTATGTATACCAGGATAATAGCCACAACAGCCAATATTATCCCGGTGTTGAGCCGGGTGGGCACAAACAACCTCTCCAGGACAGCAGTGGGCATAATCCGGTCAGTCTCTGGTGCCCAGCGGCCACCATGAAAAGGCCCGGTTACCAGAAAATCAGTAAGGTAAAAGGCTATAAAATTCATCATTATGGTATTTATAACCTCATGAACTCCCAGTTTAGCCTTGAGCAAGCCGGGAACTGCTGCCCAGAGACCTCCTGCAACCATGCCGGCTATTATGGCCATGGGCAGGTGGATAATTTTGGGCAGACCGGTAAATGTTATTCCAACAATAGCAGCAGCCATGGCACCAACATAAAGTTGGCCTTCAGCCCCAATGTTAAATAGCCCGCAGCGAAAAGCAAAGGCTACAGCCAAACCGGTAAAAATGAGGGGGGTAGCCCGCTGCAGAGTTGTAGCTATACTCCTGATACTGCCAAATGACTCCAGAAAAAGAACCTTGTAAGCATGCAGGGGATTTTCTCCTACTATCAAAATAAATATAGCACCTACTAAAAGAGCGAGCAATACTGAAACAATAGGCACCAATAAATCTCGGGAAATAAGGCTACTCTGCTGCAGTTTCAATCTCAACATCTCCTTCAGCCTTCTGAGCATCTCCTCCCAGCATGAGATAACCCAGCTGACGTTCATCTGTTTTTTCTACTGGCAGAACTGCCGATACTTCTCCATTGTACATAACAGCAACCCTATCGCTGAGAGAAAGTATTTCGTCCAGTTCAGCAGAAACCAAAATCACTGCTGCCCCATTATCCCTCTGTCTGATGATCTCTTTGTGAATAAATTCAATAGCACCGATATCCAGGCCCCGGGTTGGTTGAGAACAAACCAGAAACTCAGGATTGCGGGAAAATTCTCTGGCCACAATTACTTTTTGCTGATTGCCACCGGAAAGGGTCTGAACCAGTTGTTTTATATTAGGAGGACGTACATCATACTCCTCCACCAGTTTCTGGGCATTTTCCTGAATGGCTTTTTCATTACGGAAAAGAAATTTTTCCACAAAAGGCGCCTGAGAATGCAAGCCCAGGATCATATTATCTGCCACACTGTATTCCAGGATCAAACCTCGTTTATGCCTATCCTCAGGTATATAACCCACACCTCTTTTTTTGATAGGCATGGGCGGAAGCTTATGAATTGGTTTGCCGTGGAGTAAAACCTCACCACTCTCTGCCCTGTTGAGACCAGTAATGGCTTCTATGAGCTCCTGCTGCCCGTTCCCTTCAACCCCGGCAATGCCCAGAACTTCACCGCTCATGATATCCAGCGAAACATCTTTTACCTTGTGTGTTCCTACCCTATCCCTAACATTGATGTTGATTATTGAAGCAACAGTTTTACCAGGCTGAGCAGGCGTTTTCTCCACTCGCAGGAGAACCTCCCGGCCAACCATCATCTCAGCCAGCTCCGGATGATTGGTTTCTTTTGTGTTTTTAGTGCCCACCAGTTTACCTCGTCTTAAAACACTGACCCGGTCAGAAATAGCCAGCACCTCTTTAATCTTGTGGGTGATGAAAATGATGGTGGTTCCCTGCTTTTTCAGGTTATTCATTACCTGAAAGAGTTCTTCTGTTTCCTGGGGGGTGAGTACAGCTGTGGGTTCATCCAGTATGAGAACTTCTGCCTGCCGGTAGAGGGCCTTGAGAATTTCCACCCGCTGTTGCTGCCCCACAGAAATATCAGCTACTTTTGACCTGGGCTCCACTCGCAATCCGTATTCTTTAGCCAGCCGGGCCACATCATCAACAGCCTTTTTATAATTGATAAAATGCATCCTGGCAGGCTCCGAACCCAGGATTACATTTTCTGCCACAGTTAATGTATCCACCAGCATAAAATGCTGAAAAACCATGCCCAAACCCAGGTTGATTGCTGTCCTGGGATCGGTTATATCCACCTTTTTTTTGTTCAAAAAAACTTCCCCACTATCAGCGTCATATAGTCCGTAAAGGATATTCATCAAAGTAGATTTCCCTGAACCATTTTCCCCCACCAGGGCATGAATTTCTCCCTTGCGTATATCCAGGGAGATATCATCATTGGCAACAACACCGGGAAAGTTTTTAGTTATGTTCTTCATTTCCAGGATATTGTCCACTGCCGTGCCTCCTAAAGAAGGAAGGAGGAGGAAACCCTCCTCCTTCTCACTGTAACAATATTTTGTTTACTTAATCGTGGACACTCTCAACCTCGATGGTACCATCTATTATCCTCTGCTTGATTTCTTCCAGCCTGTCTATAACTTCCTGGGGAATTAGATCCTTGGTATAGGTGAATTCAGTGACACCCACACCTCCATCGGCAACACCAAATTCATGAACGCCTCCCTGGAACTGGCCTTCTACCAGGTCAGCAACAATATTGTATACTGCTACATCTACTCGCTTGAGCATGGAAGTGAGTATATAGCCAGGAGCCAGATGATCCTGATCAGAATCAACACCTATGGCAAAGAAATCATTTTCCTGGGCAGCTTCAAAAACACCCATTCCAGTTCCACCGGAAGCATGATAGATAATGTCAGCCCCCCGGGCATACTGGCTTATGGCCAGCTCTTTCCCCCGGCCCGGATCACCAAAATCACCAGCGTAGCTGATGAGCACCCTTACCTGTGGCCGCACATACTCTACACCCTGCTCATACCCAGTCTGGAAGTTATGAATTACTGGAACCTCCATACCACCAACAAAACCTACAGTGTCGCTTTCAGTCATCATGGCTGCCAGGGCCCCAACCAGGAAAGAACCTTCATGTTCTTTAAAAATCAGGGAGGCCACATTAGGCATATCCACTACTGAGTCAACAATGGCCAGCCTGGCATCGGGATAATCCATGGCAACTGCTTCCACGCCGGACTCCTGCAGAAAACCAATGGCTATAACCAGATCATAGCCAGCTTCCACAAAAGCCCTCTGATGATCTTCCATCTCTGCTATTTCATCAGGCTCTACGTAGTCAAATACAATGTCAAAATCCTCTACTGCTTTTTGCATACCTCGATAAGCAGCATCATTAAATGATTCGTCTCCCAGTCCGCCTATGGAAAATACAACACCTACCTTCAGGTCAGAGCTCTGGACCTGGCCAGGAAGAACAAGCATCAAAATCATTAACAATGCAAATACCAGTGAAAAAGTTTTTCGCAATTTTTTCCCCTCCTTAAAGAATTTATTTGTCCCCTTTTTATGTTTCTCTATCTCCACAAAAATTCCTTTTCCGGCTCCAATTTCTATTGAATAGTTAAAACTTGCAAAAAACCTGAGCTTATCAGCTATTCTTCTCTAAAATCTTCTATTTTTCTTTTTCCCTTTCCAGAAAAATTGCAATTTATCAAAAAATATTTCTCCTTCAAAAAAACCGGCTTTTCTGCCCCATTTCTTTAGATCACTGGGAAAAATAGCCTGCATGCTGGGGTCAATAATAATTTTTTCCAAAAATATTAATAACCTGTTGCGTAGCCACTCTGGATTATATTCCTGAACAACCATGATTCCTCCTGCTTTGAGCACCTGGAATGCCTGTTTCATTACTTGCTCAGGGTCCTGGGTATGATGCAAAACGTCAGCAATCATAACCCTATGGAAGGTACCCCTGGCAAAAGGCAGTTTTTCCCCCTGCCCCTGGACAGTCACTATCCTTGCCCTTTCCTTTGCCTGGGTAGGGACTCTTTTCAGCATCAAATTGCTGGGGTCCAGTATTGTGAAATGGAGATTATCCTGCAGCATTAATATTTTTTGGGCCAGGCTGCCAGTTCCTCCCCCCACATCCAGCACTGAATAAGCTGAACCATGACATGATATTTCCAAAAGTTCAACAAAGCGCTGGGGCCGGTGAACCCTAACCAGTTCTATAAATCGATCATAGACATGGGCATACCTGTCAAATAAGGCCATCTCGCCCCTCCAGCCATTTTTAAACTGGTATTTTCCCCTGGCAGGGAACTGCAGTCTGACACTTGCCACAGCCATATCTGGGGGAAAATCTCACTTTTATCTCGTTTATATAACGGGAACAAACCTGAGCATCCTTACCATCCTCCTGTATTGCCCCAGCAGGACAGCGTTGAACACATTGCAGGCACATACTGCAATACTGTTGCAAATTTTCATAACTTCGAGAACTACACTCCATGGGAATAGAAGAGACAACGCTTCCAAAACGCCCTGCACATCCTTCCCGGGTTATAAGGGAATCGTTGAGACCAAAGGTTCCCAAACCGGCAACAAAAGCCACATGACGCTCTGACCAGTTACTCCTGAGATCTTTAATTTGAAACTTATTGTCCCCAACCGGAACAACTGCTGAGCCACCATTCTGGCAGATTAAATCAGCAATGAATTCTCTTAGAGCATTATTGAATTTTTCCCCTTCTATGCGCCCATATAACCATTCCCGGGAAGGCAAACTATTTTGCGTATTTGATTCTCTTACCCTGTCAGTAAAGGGCAGGAAAAAAGAAATAACTGTTCTGGCATTTTTTAACCATCCAGATGGCAAAAGGTGATGGGAACCCACAACTTGCGGCTTTTTTAACTCAATAAAGAGTGGATCTTCAGCATGAGCAATACCAATAATTGGGGGAGCAAATATTCCTGGTAAACCTATTTCCTGAACTGTGTTCAGTTTATTTTCTGTATAAAAAGCTATTACCTCTTTCTTTAAATAATCAAAGTCCATAATCAATACTCCTCTTCTTTCTTTTTTTATTCATCTCCAATCCAATCTTCTCTAGCTCCGGATCCCTGTACTTAATCTCCCTGGCATTTAAATACTTCAGGAAATCATCTAAGCAATTCTTCAGAGCTTCTTTCATCTCCGGGGTAACTTCCACATCCTCCTCCCACCACCAGTTTTCAATGGATAAAACTTTTTTGGTTCTATGGAAAATAGGTTCGAAACGGGCTACAAACCTATCATGAAAGAGAACCGGCAGCACATAATAACCATATATACGCTGGCTGGCCGGCTTGTACACCTCCCAGCTATAATCATAATGAAAAAGAGCTTTTATCATCCGCCGGTCCCAGATGAGATTATCCAAGGGCCCCAGAAAAGAAAAGCTCTTTTCTTCCTTCTTATGTTCCAGGACCTTTTCCATCAGGGGCAGATCTTCCCTGCGAAGAAAAAACAGATCCCTGATACCATCTACCTGCACTTCTTCTATTTCCCCCTGGGACAAAAGGTCAGCTATAGCTTTCTTCCTTTCTCCTGTCTTCATGCCTTCAATGCCCAGCCAGGCATCACCAGACCTTCCCCACAAGAGGCCCACTCCACCAATTCGCCTCTTGACTATCCAGCAAAAGAATTGCTCTGGTTCAGGGTTGGGCTCATCCCTTAGAAGCAGTTTTACAGGCAAATGCTTATCAGCCGGAGCGTAAAACTTCCTGTTCCCTTGCTTGTGATGGATTATGAGTTCACCTTTAAAGTACATCTTTTCCAGGGCAGCCCTGGCCAGCCGGGTTGAACCCCAGGGCCATTTAACTCCCTTATGGAACTCCAGGTCAGAAGATGATAGATAATCATTATCCTGCAAAGCTCTCTTTATCTCCGGAACTATTCTAGCTATTTCTTCCCCTGCCTCCGGATAATTCCGAAATCTGTCCTGCCGGTAGCGAGTAAAATATGGCCAGTCTTCTACCCGGTAAATTGACATGTTCTTATCCAAACCATCCAGAAGCTTTCGATCCTCATATAGAAGTTCCCAAAGTTGATCAGGCCTGTAATCATTTATTCGAGCCTGCAGAACCAGATCAGAATTTCTACCCACCCTGTCCAGGGGGTCAAACTGAACACAGCCCACTCGCCCAACAAATTTGAGAATACCTTCCTTGCCCGCCAG
>PUNT01000195.1 GCA_003551905.1 Halanaerobiales bacterium | reverse complement strand
GCCTGAGAGCATTTTTCACATAATCTTCCTTCTTTTATAAGGTCTCCACAACTTTCACATTCTACAAAGATGGAAAAATCTCCTTCAGCAGCAAATCTTCCCTGGCGAATGAACTTTATAATTCTATGCCTTTCTACACCGGTGGCCTGATTCACTTCCTCTATGGTGGCCTTCTTCTTCTCTTGCAGATATGCGTGTACAGCACTAAAATCTTCCTCTTCTTGCTCCCTGCAGGAAAGACATATATCGTCCATGCTGTGGGCAAAAACCTTACCACACAATTTGCAGTTTTTCAATTCCAAGAACGCCACCTCCCTTATCTATGTTTCGGCAGAATGCCCCTTATTTTTAAATGCAGGAAGGGTTTTTTTTCTCCCTGTGGAATTATAATTGTACCCATAAACATACAAATTTTGACGACAACTGGAGCAAAATTACCGGAATTTAGGAAAGAGTTTTAACTTAACAATCTCCTGTTAATTATTTTCGGAGTTTTTAAGAAAAATTTTAACTAGCAGGTGGTCAGCATGTTTAAAATACTGCAAAATGAAAAAGGTCTGTCACTGCTGGAAATAGTGGTTATGATATTTCTTCTGTCAATCATAGCTATTGCCTTAAGTACCATGACCATCTTCAGCTTTGCTCTTCTAGAGCGATCAGATCATACCACTGAAATTGCCTATGTGGGCAAACGCATAATGGACGATCTCAAGTCCATTAACACTGCAAATCTTCATCATTATAATGGTTATGATTCCAGGGATGAAGAAACCCTTCCTGAGAATGAAGAAGCCAGGGATAACTGCCTCCTCTGGAAAGACTGGGTTGAGAATTTCCATCCAGAAGCCCGTTACACCATCTCCACCCAGGAAAATCCAGGAGCCCGGCTCACAATTTTCAATATCAACCTGACCTTTTTCTGGAAAGAACACCGGCAGGAAACTGAAACCAAAACCACCCTGAGTGCCATAAGAACCTCTGGCGCTGATAATTAGGAGAGGATAGCAATGCTGCATAATGAGAAAGGCTTTACACTGGTTGAAATACTGCTGGCAGCAATCTTGATGCTGCTCCTCTTAACAGGTATAATGGGGTTCTATATCAATACTACCCGGACCTATGACAGTGCCTCTGCCCGGATGGATGTTAATACCCGGATGCGGCATCTGGTCACTCATGTTTCTAAAGATCTTCAGGACATGGGCTATGGGGACATAAGAAGTCATATTGACCCCCTGCAGGTGATAATGCCAGGGGGGGAAGATCCCTATACTGTGAGTTTGATGGTACAGCGGGGTATCACCTATGTCAATAAAGCACCAGAAGCTGGTGATGAATCCATAGAAGTTCTAAATCCCCAGGTTCTGGAAGATGCTGAAAGAGCTCTTATTATCTCTGACCACAATGCCGAAAAAATAAATATAACAGCTAAATCTGGAGACACCATCTACCTGGATTCACCACTACAGAATAACTATGATGCCATATCCAGGATCATCGCCTACAACTGGATAATATATTCCTGGGACGGAGATACCCTTTCCCGGCGTGTGGGAGAACAGACCACCAACACCTGGCTAGATGTACCAGAATTTCAGGTGCTTTTTATAGATAATGAAGGTAATTCCTACAGTGATCCCAGTACCTTTCAATCTCTTCGCTATGCTGAAGTAGAAGTAACCATTGATGATAAAAAGGAACTCTCTAGGGATTTCCGGGTGAGGTTGAGGAATATTGTGGAGTAAAACTGAGGATCAGGAGGGAAATATTATGAGGAAAATAACTAAAATCCTCAGCAATCAAAAGGGAGTGGCTTTAGGTTTTGTCCTAATTCTCACCCTGGCCATGCTGGCCATAGGGGGAGCCATACTCAGCTCTTCTCTATCTGATTTTCGCCAATCAGCCATGCATAAGGAGAATGTTAGCGCAAATATTGCTGCTGAAAGCGGGGCAGAGATAGCCCATGAAGCATTTAAATTATACATTATGGACTTAAATGAAATTATCGCTGAAGAATACACAGAAGATGAGATAGCTGATAAAGTTGCTGATCGGGATAATTTTATCACACTCCTGGGCCTGGGTCCCCTAGGGGACCCACCAGATGAAGAACAAGCTGTTTTTCATCTGAATCTGGATGCTGATAATGATTATCTCCTGGAATATAATGATGAAGAAATTATCAATAGCCTGGGGGATGATAAATCTTTTTCGGCAACCATAACCCTTACTTCCCTGGGACTCCCCAGCACCGAACCCTTTGAAACAGGGAACTTCTATAATTTCCCATTCCACTTTGTCATCGATAGTTATGGCCATCAGGATGGGGCAATCCCGGGAAAAAGCCATGTCAGGGGGGAAGGAACCTCCACAGTTCGTATCTCCACTGGTAATTATGCCCGTTTTGCTCTTTTCACAGATAGCCACGAATCTAAAGTTGGCAGTACTGCATATTTTGCGAATATCCACACTTTTACCGGCCCGGTCTTTTCCAACAGCAAACTGCGTTTTACCGGGCATCTAGGCAACCCAGCCGGCACCTTCTATGGCACAGTGAATTCTGCCGCAAGCAGCGCAGATTATATAAGTGATGCTGAACCTCTTTTTCACCGGGGTTTCTATCTTAATTCTCAGCCGGAGAGCATGCCAGTTGAACTGGGTGAGCTAAGAACCACAGTGCTGCCTCCTGATGGAGAACCACCGGAGAATGAAGAGAATAACCCCCTTTATATGCCGGAAGAAGATGGAGGAATATACCTGCCTGATGAACTGGATGAATGGCAGGAAAATGGCAACAACTATCGCTATAGAGATGGAGCTGCAATCGAACTGCAGGAAGGAGAAGAAAACAAACAAAAAATACTCATAAACAAGGAAATAGAAACCTTTTCAGCTGGTAGCTGGGTACCATACGATACAGAAACATGGGAAATTACCATAGATCATGCCACTGGGACCACTACAGCGACCCTTGATGATGAAGTTCAATTCACCCGAAATTATATCCCCCGCACCCTTTTTGTTGAGGGGGAAATCAGCTCCATTGGCGGCAATCTATCTGAAGAGTGCCGACTAACAATAGGAGCCAGGGATAACATCACCATAACCGATCATATTGAGTATGCAGAAAATCCTATAGATAACCCGGAGGCAAAAAATGTTCTTGGTCTCCTCTCAGAAACTAAAAATGTGCAGCTTGGCAGATATGCTCCTGATGATATCGTAATAAGTGCTGTTATCATGGCAGCAAAAGGTGCTTTTCAGCATGAAGACTGGGATGATCTAGGTGGTGACCGGGGTGATGTCAACTTAATAGGTGGAACCATAACCGGCTACCATGAACCTCTTTATAACACTAGCAATGAAGGATACGGGAGGAATTACATGTACGATCCTCGCATGAGCGACATCCGCAATATACCTCTAGGCTTTCCTCGAACCGACCGCTTGCAGGTAACCACAGTTCGAGATGACGATATTGATACCCTGGAATTAATTATCTGGGAAAGGAAGAGATGATAAACCAAACCTGCTTTTTCTCTAATTGTTTTTCTGAATTAGATTTTCCCGGGCAACAGCATATTTCTGGTTCCAATATAAGCAACAAAACAAACAGGGCCCACTCCCGGGCCCTTTAT
>PUNT01000080.1 GCA_003551905.1 Halanaerobiales bacterium | reverse complement strand
TTGCACCCAGTGATGGATCCCAGCCCACCAGGGCATCCCGAACAGCATATTTGGCAGTCTGACTGGCAGGTATATTGATGGAACCATCATCAATAGGAGAATACTGGGCATAACCGTTGGTGCGCTGGGTGAGTACTCCTACCAGTGTATTGGGGTAATTGTGATGCCGCACCCTGTTCAATATGCTGGCAGCCACAGCTACCTGTCCCCTGTATGGCTCACCACGAGCTTCAGCGTGGACCATGCGGGCTAGAAAATCAAGATCAGCATTGCTGAAGGAGGGGGTCATTTTAACATGTATCATGTTGTTATTGCTGGTGATAACAACTTCCAATTCCTTATCCCGATAAAATTCTTTGGAAACCTTTAATGTGTATGTACCTGCAGGAATATTTTTAACCTGGAAACTTCCACCTTCAATCCTGATTTGTTTTCCGGCAATCTCTACATCACCAGACCAGAAACGTAAACCGCTCATGTTATCAACAACGGTACCATTTAATATCCCGTATTGATTGCCGTTTTCTACAGGTATGGGCTCCTGGCATCCTGAGAGAAAAAGTAGTGTCATTACTAATAGTATTAGCATTCGAGGGCTATTTTTCATATTAGCTCATCTCCTTCCATAATTGAAAATATTTCTCTTATATGCTATTCTGCGGCAGGAGAGGGCTAACCTCTTGGTAAGTTGTGGGTAAAACTTATAAAAAATGAAGGTACCTGCAAATATAGAAAATTAGAAATGCTGTTACCTGGGATGACTATAAAGTGAAGGCAAACTTATTCACAAGGAAAAGTACAGAGAAAATGCCCTGGCTGTCAGGGCATTTTTTGCTGCCGATTATTTTTTAAAGGCCACATATATGTCAGCTTCGATCATGACGTCGTTCTCGAAGTAGTGATGAACAAAGTAAAGATTACCGTCATCGTCAAGGGTAGGTTCCCCGGCAAATTGAGATACTATTAGTTCCGGCTCACCCCAGTCACCATCAACTTTTAGCGAGCGAAAAATGCCGGGAGTTCCCTGATAAGTCCGGGTGAACCAGAGTTCCTTCCCATCGGAGGAAATAAAAGGCAATGATTCATTGGCTGGGGTATTCACAGCTTCTATATTGATTGCATCTGTCCAGGTATGGCCGTCCCTTGTAGTGACCCAGATATCGAGACCTCCCTTGCCACCAGGGAGATCTGAATGGAAGTACAGGTCATCACCATGCAGGTGAACTTCGCCAATCTGTAATTCTACATTCAGGCGGTCTCCAGCATACTGCCAGTTGCTCCAGGTTCCATCTATTAGTTCTGCTGTAAACATATTCACTCCTGTAAATCCTTCCCTGGCCGAGCAGAACCACATCTCCTTATCATGGACAAAAGGTGCTCCGTCCAGGGCCAGTTTGCCCGGGTCCTGAAGCCATGCCCTTTGAGGTATACTCCAGGTGTCACCTGTTTTATGGGAAACATAGATGCCGGTAACCTCATCCAAAACCTGCTTTTCAGGTGGCACCCGAACATCAGGGGTGAAGAAGAAGTAGAGGGTTTTACCGTCAGGAAGAATGAAAGGAGAATCTTCTGCTCCTGCTGTGTTTATGGGGTAAGGCAGGGGAACCGGGTCCATGTACTGGTCAGAATGAAGAATAGGAGGGTGATGGTCAGTTTCCGGACCCCGTTTGATGGCATCTTCAGGTATTTTTTCCTCCCGGTCAATATTGGGATAAGTAACTGGATCCTCAAAAAAAATACAGCTGCCTGTGAATAATACAATGACAATGCAGGCAATCAGAAAAAGAGAGCTCTTCTTAGTTTTCATTGCAGCACCTTCTTTCGGATAATTTTATATATTACTGGCAGATAATAAGACGTCAGAATAAAATAACGTTCTTGCTACAAGTATAGCATAAGTATTTAATATATCAAGGTAAAATATGCTTAAATTGCTAATAATTATGCGGCCAAAAAGTAATTTTCAGATTGGGGAAAAGTTTCACTGAGTTATCAACTCTATATTCATAATTTCAGAGGTTACCATGGGGACTTTTTTCCCCGGCCCACATTTCAGGCTCTTGACAATCTGTAAATCTTAAATTACAATAATAGTGCTCCTAGGAGGGATGCCCGAGTGGCCAAAGGGAGCAGACTGTAAATCTGCCGGCGCACGCCTACGAAGGTTCAAATCCTTCTCCCTCCACCATTGCGGAAGTAGCTCAGCTGGTAGAGCACAACCTTGCCAAGGTTGGGGTCGCGGGTTCGAGTCCCGTCTTCCGCTCCAACTTTTCCATGGACGCCCGGGAGGGCGTTTCTTTTTTTTCGAAAAGTCCTTGACATTTACCGGGTAATGGGATACAATACCTAGTGCATTAGTTAGATAGTGCGCTAGGTGTTTGAGAGGAGGTTTACAGTGGATGCAGATTTCGACCGTGGACGTCCAATTTATAGGCAAATCATTGAAGAAATTCAACGACAGATAGCCCGGGGAGAGTTGAGTCCCGGACAGCAGGTGCCTTCTCAAAGAGAACTGGCATTGAAGATGCGGGTAAACCCTAATACAATTCAAAGGGTTTACCGGGAGATGGAGAATATGGGTATTATAGAGACCAGGCGGGGACAGGGAACATTCATAGTGGAAAAATCAGACCTGGTGGAGATAACCAGAAAGAAACTGGCCCAAAAGTATTACCATCAATTTGTCCGCAATATGAGTGATCTGGGGTTAACAAAGAAAGATATTGAAAATTTATTGAAAACTTTTTCCCAGGAAGGGAAAAATCAGGAACTGGAGGGGGTTGAGGATGATTGATACTGGCAATTGTTTTGCAGTAGAAACTTTTAAGCTGAGCAAGCATTATGCCCGGGCTGAAGCTCTTATGGACCTGGATCTTCAGGTGGAACCCGGAATTATCCTGGGTGTTCTGGGGCCTAATGGCAGTGGCAAGAGCACTATGCTCAATTTGATAGCTGGATTCTCACAGCCCAACAGGGGAAAAGTCAGGGTTTTTGGAGAGAGACCGGGTGTGAATAGCAGGAGGAAAATGGCTTATCTGCCTGAGCATGATCATCTTTACTCCTGGATGAAGGTGAAGGAGCAACTGGATTTTCTAGCTCCCTTTTTTCCTGACTGGCAACAGCAAAGATCGCAGGAATTGCTTGATTTTATGCAGTTGGATGAAAAACAGCTGGTTGGCAACCTTTCCCGGGGGATGAGAGCCAGACTAAAACTTTTAATATGCATGGCTCGCTCTGCTCCCCTGGTCTTACTGGACGAACCGTTTTCCGGTATAGATCCTGTTTCTCGAAGTATTATCCTGGAAACAATTATCAGTCGCTTCAAATCCGGAGAACAGACAGTTATTCTCTCTACCCATGAAATATATGATGCGGAGCAACTTTTTGACCAGGTTTTATTCCTGGTGCAGGGACGTAAAGCTCTGTGTGGAGATGTGGAGGGAATGAGACATGACTACAATAAATCCATGCTGGATATTTTTAAGGAGGTTTCTCGGAAGTCAACTCCCCCCGCCTGTAGAGGCGGGAGCTTGTAAAAGCTCTAGTTGACCAGCCTAAGCCACTCGGGAACCGAGTGGGGGAACCGAGTGATGCTACGTTACCTGCGAATATATAGGTACCCTGGGGTGCACTTCCAGCCC
>PUNT01000284.1 GCA_003551905.1 Halanaerobiales bacterium | reverse complement strand
GAACATACTCTATTAGCTCTTCTTCAGTTACCCCTTTGCGTCGGGCCATTATTTCCAATCCCAGCCTGGCAGCACACACGTTCCAGGGAGTAAAAGAATTCTCATAGTGCATTATGTCTGTGGGAGTTAATGAAGCCCGGTGCAGGCTTCCCACATTAACCAGCCTCTGCCAGGGAACAATTTCCGGATCCTTACCTAATTTTCTACTCAGGTAGAAAAGGGAGCGGGGCCTTTCTTTTACCAGCTGGAGTATTTCTTCTTCTGTGCTGCTCAAAGAAGTGATCCTGGGATCCCTGATATGGGAGAACATTGTGGTGGGTTGAGTATCCAGAGGGAAAAAACCGGATTCTCTTATTTCCTTTAAATCCTCCAAGAGCTCAGGATATCTGTGAACCATCCATGCCAGAGGAAAAACTCGCTGCGGACCAATGGAGAGTTCACCGTTTTTGGCAATGGATATGAGGCTGTCTCCCCCCAGCCCTATGGTGGTTATGTCAGCAGCCTTAACTCTGGTTCGCCATCCTCCTACCATTGCTCCTTCTTTATGCAAACGGGGACGGCCTTCCTTGAGAACAGCCACATCGGTGGTGGTACCACCCATATCCACCACCACTCCCTCCTGGAGACCGGTGAGGGTCATGGCTCCTACAATACTGGCAGCAGGGCCGGAGAGAAGAGTCTCTACCGGCCTTTCCCGGGCAGTCTTTTCATTAATAAGTCCGCCATCACCTTTAACTACCATGAGGGGTGCATCTATGCCCTTTTTTTCCATTATCTCCTTCACAGCATCGATTAGGCCTGTAATCAGGGGAATAAGGCGGGCATTGAATATGGCAGTAATGGTCCGCTCATAGAAACCCAAATCTGAGGAAAGCTGATGAGCCAGGACCACTGGCAGGCCGGTAAGTTCTCTCACAACCTGCTCAACCTGTTTTTCCTGCTGGGGATTGCGTACGCTCAAATAGCCGGAAACAGCAAAAGCCTCGACTTTATCCTTAAGTTCCTTTATCCCTCTCTCAACCTCTTTTAAATCCAACTCTTTCTTTATTTCTCCTCGAATATCGCAACCTCCTGCTACAGAAAAAAAATGCGGGGTGGGTAATTTTTTTCCGGGAGAGGAACCGATAATTATTAACCCAACCTCCGCACCTTGACCTTCAACTGTAGCATTGGTGGCAAGGGTTGTGGAAAGGGAAACCATTTTTAACTGGTCCAGAGAAATACTGGTACGGCCATTATCTAACAGGTTCAGAAGACAGTTTTCAATAGCCCCGGTTAAGTCATGCCTGGTGGTAATAACTTTGGTTTTTTCCAGTATTTCTTTGCTATCGAGGTTGAATACAACCCCATCTGTAAAGGTGCCTCCAGTGTCGATACCCAGTGCCAGGTTTCCCATCCTCACCCTTTCCCTCCTTGACTGTTACCGTTTCAGCTTCTTTTCTGCATTCTCTACAATTTCTCTGAGCTTTTTAACCACAACACCAGGCAGAGGATCCGGTTTGTGATTTTCCAGTATATCCTGGACTCGATCATTGCTCCTCTGGAAAAGGGTCTTTTCCCCATCTTCCTGCCACTTTTCGTATATCTGGCGCAGGAATAGCTGAGGATACCAGGTTTCCTCCTTGAAATGGCGGAGAGTATGTTCATCTCCTAAGAAGTGCCCTCCAGGCCCTACCCGGTCAACTGCATCCAGACCAAGGGTATCATCATCTACTTCAATTCCCCTGGTGATGCGCCTGGCAAAACCGATGAGGTCATCGCAGATACTCAAATATTCCAGTGAAGCAGTATTACCATGCTCAATATAGCCTACATCGTGATTAAGGTTAGCTCCGGACATGGTTGTTGTCAGTATGGACAGGGCTCCCTCAATAGCTGCCTGTTCATCAACCACCTTGGAATCGGTGCAGCCACAGGTGCCGAACATGGGAATATCCAGGTAGTTGGACATATCTGCCAGAGCTGCCTGCATGAGATGAAATTCCGGTGCCCCGTAGGAGAAGACAGTGGTCTTCATGTCCATCACAGTGAAGACGCCACCCATGATGAAGGGACTTCCTTCACTGGTAGCCTGATTCAAAACCAGCCCGCTGATACTCTCCGCCAGCCCGGTAGCCACAGCGCCTGCCAGCGTTGCAGGAACCGTGCCACCAGCCATTATGCAGGGAGTATATACTACTGGCAAACGTTTCCTGCCGGCCAGAACCAGCTTCTGAGCTGCATCTTCAGCGTGCTGCAGGGGAGAAATAGGTTCAGCATACAGGGTCATGAAAGGATTGCGTCGCAGCTCTTCTTCGCCACCAGCAACAATCTCACACATCTGGATTATATCCCCATAACCCTCCGCATCTATTGCAGTAATTACGATGGGCTTGGAAGTGTTGAGAACCATGGCTTCGAACTGATGGCGATCATATATGGGCTGCGGTACATCCTGCACAATACCCAGGGACATTATGAAGTCAATATTGGGGAGACCATCCAGAACTGTACTGGCCATCTCTACTGTCTTCTTGCTGGTGGGAATTCTCTCACCACTGTAAGGATCTATGAAAAACGGTGTGTCTGAACCGGAACCGAAATAGGCGTTTGTTCCCTCCAGTTCCATTACTCGACGACCGGTACGGCTGTTGCTCAAAGTTACTTTCCGGGGAACTGTTTTCAAGGCCTTCTCAACCAGCCACATGGGAATGCGAACCCGGCTGCCGTCAACGTGACAGCCTGCCTTTTTCATAATCTCCACAGATTCCTGATCCTGATAATAAACGCCTGTCCTTTCCAGGATTTCCATGGCGGCCGCAATCATGCGCCTGCACTGGTCTTCCGAGAGGACCTGGAGGTGAGCTCCATTCTGAATTTTATGGTTGCTTCTCATCGCCAATCCTCTCCTTTTCTACTTTTTTTCCTTTGCCTTGCGGGCTTCTCTTTTCTCGGCCCGAGCAAGAATTTCTTCTATCTTTTGCACTTTCTCATCAGAGAGGGGCTCCGGTTTGTGATCCTGGATTATCTGTTGCAGTTTTTCCCGAACCCTGTCACCCATAGAAGTCCCCCCTGCCATCTTCTGCCAGCCATCATGACGCATCCGGTTTATGAGAGTGGGGAACCAGGTTTCTTTCTTAAAATTATCCAGGGTATGCTTTTCACCCAGGAAATGTCCTCCGGGCCCTACCTTGTCAACCACGTCCAGGGCCAGGGTTTCATCCTCAACCTTAATGCCCTGCATAAATCTCTTAACCATTCCCACAATTTCATCATCCATGACTAACTGCTCCAGAGAACCGGTGGAACCGGAACCGGTATAGCCCAGGTCATGGACCAGATTGGCTCCTGAAAGGGCTGCCATCAAAATACTCATGGCAGCTTCACCACCAGCCTGACCATCCAGAATATGCGAATCGGTACAGCCTGCTGTCCCGAAGACCGGTATATCCATGTAGCCGGCCACTTCAGCTATCCCTGCCTGCATGGTGTGGAATTCAGGGCTTCCATAGCTGAAGACAGTGGTCTTCATGTCCATAATGGCATAGACACCACCCATAATTATGGGGGTACCTTCCCTGACCAGCTGAGAAACCACTATGCCAACGAGACTTTCAGCAATTCCCATGGCTATTGTTCCAGCCAGAGTAGCCGGTGTTGTAGCTCCAGCCAT
>PUNT01000274.1 GCA_003551905.1 Halanaerobiales bacterium | reverse complement strand
GTATTCATTCCCTGTCTGGGAAAATTCAAACAGGCCTTCCAGGACATTAATGGTTGTATGAAAAGAACTGTGCTTATCTCCCTTGAAATATTGACAGTTCCATCCACCATCAGTCATATGCCTGTCCAAAAGATAATCCACAATTTTAATTATTCTAGGATTTTCCAGTGGGAAGTAGCTGGCCAGGCCCAACACCATGCCGTTTATACAAACATCGCTGTGCTTTACAGTCCGGGCATAATTAACACCACCATCTACTCCCTCTCCTGCTGTCAGGAGCAGTTGGGTGCTCTCCCTGCATAATCTGTTATCAGGGTCAATCCCAATGGCTTTCAAATCCAGGAGTGTGTAGTGGGTGCAGGTCCACTTGGGTCGGTAAAACCCCTCACCCCAGTGACCATTTTCCTTACGCAGGGCAAGGAAACGTTTGCCCCAGCCCTCTCTTTCTATACCTTTTCTCAGGGAATGAAGAGACTTGCTGTTCTCCTTTAGTAAATCTCTCCTGGTTTGATACTGTATTGAAACATCCCCCTTGAGCAACCAATTAATTGTATCCATAGCTCCTCCGGCTAATTCTTTATACTTTTTAGCATAAACTGGCTCTCACTGGTCAGCAAAATTGGGTTTTTTAACCCACTGCCTGTATTGAGAACCAGTACTCTCTCATCAATTGCTAGATAACCCATTTCCATTAATCTGGGGATAGCAGCCAGGCCAGCTGCCCCCTCTGCACACAATAAAAGGCCTTCTTTTTTTGCTGTCCTTTCCACCATTTCCTGTATTTCACTATCAGGAACAGCTACTGCTGTTCCGCCAGATTCCCTGATAAATTTTAACAGCCATTTCCCCCCGAGAGTCCTGGGCACCCGTATACCTCCTGCTATAGTTCTGGCATCATTCCAGTAATCTACATCTTCTTTTCCCTCCTGGAAAGCCCTGACAACCGGAGCACAACCTGTGGACTGCACAGCAACCATCCTGGGCTTATTATCCCGGGACAGCCAGCCTATTTCCACCATCTCCTGTACCCCTTTCCATATACCAATAATGGCCACTCCTCCGCCAGTAGGACAGATTATAACATCTGGCATTTCCCAGTTCATCTCCTGGGCAATCTCAAACCCTATAGTTTTCTTGCCCTCTACCCGGTACGGTTCCTTGAATGTAGAAACTTCAAACCAGCCATTTTCCCTGGCCATTTCTCCCATAACCGCACCGGCATCGGTTATTAAGCCTTCTATTGTATAAGTATTTCCGCCTCTAACATTGCTCTCATTCTTGTTCATGAGCAAAGCATCTTCCGGCATTATGACATGGAATTCAATCCCTGCTCTTGCACTATAGGCAGCCCACGCTCCGCCTGCATTTCCTGCTGTAGCCATACACACTGTCTCAATTCCCAGTTCCCGGGCCCTGGATATCCCGCATGAAGCTCCCCGGTCCTTGAATGATCCTGTAGGATTGAAACCTTCGTCCTTGAGGAGAAGATTCTTAATCCCCAGATCATATCCCAGTTTATTTAACTCTAACAAAGGTGTGCAGCCTTCACCCAGGCTAATAATTGAATCAGGGTCAATGACCGGTAAAAGTTCTCTGTACCGCCACTGGTTGTTCTGGCCTCTTTCTAGAGTTTCTTTTTTTAAGTTCCTGCCCTGCTGCAAATCATAGCCGGCAAATAAAAGGGAACCGCAGGAGCACATATTTACAATCTCATCTTTATTATAAGTCCTGTTACAATCAGGACAGAAAAGCTCTTTGAAAAGACTCACTTTTTTCACCTCTTTTACACCCCCGGGATTAATTTCCTTATAGTATCCGGGACATTGACAGGAGTTTACTGGCCACAACAGAATTTTCTTCCATGCTAATGGCAATCTCCTTGATTGCTCCAGAGACCTCCTGGATTATCTTTTTGTTTTCTTCCATGTGTTGAGAAATGTCCTGGAAAAAAACATTAATTTCTCGAAGCATCTGGGTAATATCATCGGTTGAAACTGAAGTTTTTTCCGAGAGATCTCTTATCCCCTGGGCTACTACTGCAAAGCCTTTTCCCTGCTCCCCGGCCCTGGAGGCTTCAACTGCAGCATTGATACCCAGGAGATTGGTCTGGGAAGCAACATTCTTGATCATGCTCAGAATTTCATCTGTCTTCTCCAGATGATTCTCTGCTTTTCTGCCAACCTCCCTCATCTCCTCCTGAAAAGCCTTGAGTCCTTCAACTGCTGCTGTTAGCTCTTCACAGCTGGCAGAAACTTCCTGGGAAGATGCAGCAACTTTTTCAGCTATTTCAACCATCTCATTCTGGGTGGAAAGATCAAAAGCAATATCCAGGGTTCCTATTATTTTCCCTTTTCTGTCCCGGACAGGAACGGTGGTGGTTTTTAAGGGAACTCCATAGACATCTGCAGAAAGCTCTGAAGATAATGGTTTCCCTGTCTGCATAACCCTGGGAATAAGCCCATCACTAGAAACAGGATCACCACTTCTTATGCCCGGGTCAAATTTCTTGCCCGGATATACCTGGATGAATTTCTCCCCATCTGAAACAGCAACCAGGCAATCCAGGGGGAAGAGACTGTTCAGATGACTGGCTGCAAGAGAGAGTGCTGACAGTATTTCTTCCTGAGTTTCAAACTCCATCCCACTTCACCTCGTTTTTTCAGGAAATAAACCAGGCCCATCCCTATCATTTTGCTGTATTCTGGATAGACTGAACTCACACCCCTTTAGCTATGACCTCCTAACAGGACATTAAATCTTTTTTACCACCACTCATTATCCATCTTCTCCACCGCTGAGATATGTCCTCCGGGTTTTCTTCGGTTATTGTTGTCAGTACATTGCCATCATCACATTCCCTGATTATTCTTTGGATCATTTCCCTGCCAAACACTTTTTCCAGGTACATAACAACTGTCCATCCCCAGTCATAGGAAAGCTTTATATCCTTCCTGATCTCTTCTAACCTGGGAATACAATTCTGACAGAGACCCTGCAGAACAGCAAGCCTGAACCGAAATTGATCAAAATATTTCCACTGGCCGGAAAGGTAAACAGCCAAACCCTCGCTCCACCAGTTAGGCACCACCTCTATATTGGGAGACAGGTATTCTTCCAGAACATGAATTAGCTCGTGAAAAACCAGGCGGCGGTATTCATCCGGATAGTAGTAATAGGTGGAGTGTTCCTCATATGCACAGGGGGACAGGAAAACCAGGTCAGTTCTCTGTGTCTGGGCCAGCCTCCCTGGCCTTGAGGGTATCTCTATTTCCACTCCCAGTAGATTCAGCACCAAACGCTCATACTCTTTTCTATCAGGGACCAGTATGCCCCTGATTTGCGGGAAATCCACCAGGGCAAAGTACTTTCGGAGAAAACTTCTGGCATCACGAAGGATTTGTAAAGTTTCCCGACCAAAGATCTCATCCTCTCCCGTATGAAGAACCACAATATCATTTTCTTCCAGCTGTAAATATTTCTCCAGCAACAAACTCAATCCTCCTTTGACCATCTCTCAATAATGTTGATTAAAAACTCCCTTTCCTCTTCAATTTCCTCCCCCATCCGGCCACAGGCTATCAGGGGAATCCAGGAATAAACATTTTGAAAATCCAGGGGGCGTGCTCTTTGGTAATTCTTCCGGTATATTTGCAGTAAAATTCTGATTGCCAAACG
>PUNT01000121.1 GCA_003551905.1 Halanaerobiales bacterium | reverse complement strand
GGTCTTATTCTCTTTGATCCTTTGGCCCCGGGGGCAGAAAAGATTAAGGCCAAGTTCCTGGAGCTCTTTTATCAGGGAGAAGGTGACTTTCGCCAGGCCCGGGATAAGGCTGGAGAAGCTCTGAAAAAAGAAGGTTATGAACTGCAGGTGCAGAAGGATTACCAGCATACTAACCTTTTTGTTATTTCCCATGGCAGACGCTACCCGGTTTATGAAGAAAACGGTCGTTATGTGAACAAACAAGAAGAGCTTGATATGGAACGGCAGGAGTTTTACTCCTGGCTGCAGCAAAATCCTGAAAAGATGAGTCCTGATGTTCTTCTCCGGCCTCTTCTGCAGGATTATATGTTCCCGGTCCTGGCTTCTGTCAATGGTCCCGGGGAAATTGCTTATCACGGACAGTTAAGAGAGGCCTACCGGGCTCTGTCCTTACAGCAGCCTCCCCTCATTGCCCGTCCCTTTATTACCCTGGTGGAAAAGCGTTTCTTCCGCTATTTCCAGCGCTGGGATATTTCTTATCAGGAAATATTCAGCGGTAATGAGGATTTATTGCAGGAACTTTTGGACCGGATAACCCCTGTGGATATTCAAGAACTGTTCAACAAGACCCAGGAGGAGATTGAACAATTATATGATTCTCTCCTTGCTGAACTAAAAAAGCTGGATAAACACCTCCTGGACCTGGGAAAGAAAAACCTGGAGCGCATCCGGCAACAGGTTGAATATCTCCGGGGGAAAACCTACAGCGTGGAAAAACGCAACCGGGAAAATGTGGTTGGCCAGTTCAACCGGGTCAGGAATAACCTGCGGCCAGATGATCAGCTGCAGGAGAGGTATTTCAATATATTTCCCTACCTGATTCGCTACGGTCCAGAACTCATGGGATGGCTGCAGGAGGGTTTGCTGAGTGCAGATGATCAACATAATTTTCTAATCATTGGTGAGTAGGAGGACTGAATATGGTAAAATATGATATTGCAGCTTTTGCTGCCCATCCAGATGATCTAGAGCTGGCTGTGGGTGGGACCATAATTGCTCATACCCGAGCTGGCTACAGGGTTGCTGGAGTGGAAATGAGCAGGGGAGAAAAATCTTCTAATGGGACACCGGAGATTAGAGCAGAAGAAGCTGCAGCTGCTGCCGAAGTCCTGGGTTTAGAGAAGCGAATCAACCTGAACCTGCCGGACCTGGGTATTGAATTCTCCCCTGAACATCTGCAGGTGGTTGTGGAAGCTGTGCGGAGTTTAAAGCCCAGGGTGCTTTTGGCTCCCTACTGGAGCTCCCATCACCCGGATCATGAAAATACCGGCCAGCTGTTGCGGAAAGCTATTTTTGTGGCTTCTGTTCACGGTTATGAGACAGAAAGCCCGCCCCACCGGGTGGAAAAAATCTTCTATTACAGTTTTCCCAGACATCTATCACCTTCTGTGATTGTGGATGTAAGTCAGTATCACACCCTTAAGATTGAGGCCATAA
The DNA here is from genome assembly GCA_003551905.1 of Halanaerobiales bacterium. Taxonomy (GTDB): domain Bacteria; phylum Bacillota; class Halanaerobiia; order B1SED10-174; family B1SED10-174; genus B1SED10-174. The sequence goes on along the minus strand of PUNT01000121.1, from coordinate 2,201 downwards.
AAAAACACGAATCCCAGTTTTTAAGGAAGGAAGACTCAGCTCCCACAACCTTGAATGCACCTGATTTTTTGCAGAGGTTGCAGGCCAGGGATGGCTACTGGGGATTAATGGGGGGTAAGAAATATGGAGAACCACTGTATTCAGAGCGTCCCCTGGCAGTAAAACATATTCTTGTGAAGGGAGGTGATCAGGACAGTTGAAGATAGGTGTGGTATGCTTTTCCTTTCCCGGGGGAAGTGGAGTTTTAGCAACCGAGCTGGGAAGGCATCTAGCTCTTCGCGGGCACATGATTCACTTCATCAGCTACAATCAACCTTTTCGCCTGCGATTTCATGAAAATATTTTCTACCATCAGGTCAATGTTCCCCAGTATGAACTTTTTAACTATCCACCCTACTACCTGGCCCTGTCCAACAAGATTGCTGAAGTGGTGGATAGTGAAGAATTAGATATACTGCATGTCCACTATGCCTTTCCCCATTCCCTGACAGCTTATTTGGGCCTGCAGGTAGCCCGGAACAAGCAGGTTAAAATAATTACCACGCTCCACGGAACAGATATAACCCTGGTGGGTAATAATCCTTCATTTTTCCGGCTGACCCAATTTGGCATGGAATCAAGTCATGGTCTCACTGCTGTTTCTGATTCCCTGGCAGAGGAAACCCGGCGGGTTTTTGGCATAAAAAAACCCATTAAACGCATCTACAACTTTGTGGATCCTCAGGAGTACCGGCAACTTCCTTGTGAGAATATCCCCTGTTACATGCATGAATGGCTGGGCCGGGAAAAGATTTTAATACATATTTCCAACTTTCGCAAAGTAAAACGGGTTGATGATGTGGTCCGGGTCTTCAAGCTGGTTAATGAAGCTATTCCCTCCCGGTTATTGCTGGTGGGAGATGGCCCTACCTGCAATGCGGTTCAGGAACTGGTAGAAGAATTAGGGTTAAGTGGAAGGGTAATCTTTTTAGGGGTTCAGGATAACGTGGTGCCCCTTCTTTCAGCCGCTGATTTATTGCTCCTGCCTTCAGAAAAGGAAGCTTTTGGTCTGGTGGCTATAGAAGCCATGGCCTGTAAAGTGCCAGTTATTGCCTCTAATATTGGTGGGTTGCCAGAGGTTGTAAGGCACGGAGAAACCGGTTTCTTGAGTTCTTTAGGGGATGTAGAGGATATGGCTGCCAATGCAGTGCGGATACTTGAAGAGCCAGAACTTCATGGGCAGATGGCACAGAAAGCCCGGCAGAGGGTGGAGAAAGAGTTCAGTGTTGATAGGATACTGCCGGATTATTTGCAGTATTATGAAGAAATTTCTGCAGGTACTGAATAGCTGTAAGTTATAGAGGGAAAAAGGGCGGAGCAGTCCGCCCTTGTTTTTTAATTGATAGTTTTATTGGGTTTTGCTACCTGCTTTTGAGAATAAATTCTTTACCAAAAAATGAACAGGATGGTATAATAGTAAAATAGTAATTTTTTCTTGGGTTTGCTGGCAACAAGGAGAGGATTTTATGAAGTGGATTTTGCTTGCGCTTATCCTGTTAACAGCCATGCCTGCTGTGGCTGAAACTGAATATATTTTCTACTGGGAGGATTCGGTGGGAGATGATCACGGCCCGGGTCATTATACCTATCCTACCCATAAACACTTTGCACCTTATGAAGGGCTTTGGGACTTGCAGTTATTTCGCGTTATTAAAGGCCATGATGAGTATATTTTTTGCTTCACCTTTGGTACTCTGACAGATCCCTGGGACAGTTTTTTTGGTTTCAGCCATCCCCTGATTCATGTCTATATTGATAATGCTGAGGGAGGTGAACTGAAACCTCTGGAACCTCTGGATAAAATGCGCATGGATCCCCGGGCTCCCTGGAACAGGGCACTAGTTATTAGTGGCTGGTGGGTGGTTGGACTGCAGGAATGGCAGGAATGGAAATCACCGGAGAGGGAAGTTTTTTGGGAACTGCCCCGGCCTCCCAGTCTGGAGGGAACCTGGGTTGAAGTTAAAGGTCAGGATATAAAAGTGGCTGTACCCCGGGATTGGTTGGGTTCATTGCGAGGAGCAAGATTTTATGTGCTGGTAGGTGCTTATGATTCACTGCAGCCAACACATTTTCGTCCGGTACAGGAGGTTCCCACCCAGTGGCAGTTTGGCGGCGCCAACCCGCAAGGGGTAAATCATCCTGTCCTGGATATGCTGGTACCG
>PUNT01000278.1 GCA_003551905.1 Halanaerobiales bacterium | reverse complement strand
TACAGCACTGAAGGAAAAACTCATGGGCAAATGGGAAAGGATATAATGGATAATCTGTCCCCTGGGAAAAACAAAACACATTGGAGGTACTCTTATAATCCAGAACTTAAAAGAGCTCGACATGTCTTCTGGGGAGATTTGGAGAAACTCAATTATATCCTGCAGGCCATACATAACAGAGGAGAAGGAGCAGATATATAATGGAAGAAAAAATTATTAACCTTTACAAAGATTTTAGAAAACAACCTCCTCTCTGGGCAAGCTGGAAACATGAGAACACTCCCATATGTATATTTACAGATGAAAAAGCCTACCTCTTTAACCACCCCTCTCCTCCTCCTGAATTTCAGGAGAAAAAACTGCAGGATCTGGAACTTCACACTCTCCTCCCTCCCTTCCCGGATTATCTAATTGCCAACACTGCCCTGGAAATAGGAGGTAAGCAAACTGCCACTCTCATATATTGCAAGGAAGAAGAGCTTGATTACCTGGGGCTTCTTTCCCATGAAGCATTCCATGCCTATCAGGGAGAAAAAAGGTTTCCCCGGGAAAACATCATGCTCATGCCCACCTATCCAGTATACGATTCTCTGGTAAATACCCTGGGAGAAGTGGAGGGAAAGCTGTTGTACGCAGCTGTAAAAGAAAGAGATGAAGAAAAAGCAGTTCAGGCATTAAAGGCCAGAAATGCCCGGCAGGATCTTCTGTCCCCTACCTTAAGAGAATACGAAGATCACGCCGAGCTCAATGAAGGACTGGCAGTCTATGTGGAAATGATAAGTGCAGGCATTGAATCAACCCGGGGAGAAAAAAACCTGGATTGCCTTCTTCGCTTGAACAAGGATGGCTGGGGAGCATCTCGCCACCGTTTTTATTATTCCGGCATGGCCTATGCCCTCCTCTGTCATTTTTTTTCTTCCAACTGGCAGGAGAAGATAACCAAGAGCTACACATCACCCTGTAAAATCCTAGCTCGATCCTTCAATTACCGACCTCAGCCTGGAGAAAAGATTGTTCCCCATGATGAATTTACCAGCCTTCTCAGCCGGCAGGAAAAAGACATCAACCGGCGAAAAAAGAAAATTACTGCTGAAATTAAAGAAGCTCTTTCTGGCCCGGGGATTTACCTGGAAGTTATATTCAAAAGCCAGCCAAAAACAGGGGGCTGGAATCCCATAACCGTTCAGGTAACTCCAAGGAAAGAGCGATTTCACCCGGATATCCTCACATATTCTTATGAAAGTGGCTCCACCATACGCATTGAAAGTAATTGTCTGGAAAAAAAATCCTGTGCTCATTTTTGCTTTTGTAATTCAAGCCAAATACTTCTTCAGGGGAAACCACTTACAGGAAATCAGGGGCAGGGAACCATTGAAGTAAAGGGAGACAGGTGCTATCTGCTAGTTATTGACGGAAAAATCCAGAAAAATGAGCAAGGCTATATAATAGAAGAAACTCCCTCCGGGTAAAAAATATATCTTCATAAATCAGGCAGGACAATCCCCAGCATAAGAGAATAATTTGTTCATCAAAGACAGAAAAGAGAATTCTTTATTTTTTCTGTCATGTTTTCTTATTGGTTCCAAACCCAATGCGGAGGTGATGAATTGTTAATAGCTTATTCAATTTTTTTCATCATCGGTATTTTGCTGCTTATCCTTGTAGTTAGAACAGTCAATTTCAAGTCCCGGCAGACTTCACCGGGCAGCATTTCTCCAGCCAGTTTTTCCAGCCAAAACTGTGCAGAAAAATTATCAGGCGCCTTGCAAATACCTACAATCTCCCCGGAAGAAAGTAGCGATTTTTCCCCAGAACCATTCAGGCAATTTCATCAGTACCTGGAGGAAAAATTCCCGCTGGTCCATCAGAGCTTGAAAAAAGAGGTGGTAAATCAACACAGCCTCCTCTATGCCTGGGAAGGCACTGATAAAAGTAAAAAGCCAGCACTCTTGATGGCCCATCAGGACGTGGTGCCGGCTGCAGAAGAAACTCTGGACAAATGGACCCATGAACCTTTTTCTGGTACTATTGATCGGGATTTTATCTGGGGAAGAGGTGCTCTTGATGATAAGGGACGCCTTATAGCTATACTGGAGGCAACAGAACAGCTCTTAGAACAAGGTTTCAAACCATCCCGTAGCTTTTTTCTAGCTTTTGGGCATGATGAAGAACTGGGGGGTGAAGCAGGAGCAAAGGAAATAGCCAGTCTCCTGGCCTCCCGTAATGTGGAGCTGGAATATGTCCTGGATGAAGGCAGCATTGTTGCCAAAGGAATTATTGGCAACATACAGTCACCTGTAGCCCTGATAGGAATAGGAGAAAAAGGTTATCTGAATATTGAGCTCCTGGCCAAAGGCCCGGAGGGCCATTCATCCATGCCACCTAAAGAAACTGCTATCGGTATAATCAGCAGTGCAATTCATCGCCTGGAGAGAAACCCCTTTCCTCCAGAACTAGAGGGACCAACCCGGGAGATGTTTGAGTATCTGGGACCAGAAATGAAGTGGGTAAACAGGCTCATTCTGGCCAACCTGTGGCTATTTAAAAATCTCTTACAAAAAAAATTAATTGCCTCACCAACCAGCAATGCAGCATTACGCACTACCATGGCAGCCACCATCTTCAAGGGTGGAATTAAGGCTAATATCCTGCCTACCAGTGCCCGGGCAGTGATAAACTGCCGCGTCATGCCCGGCCACAGCATAGAATCAGTCCGGGATCATGTGAAAAAGGTAATAAACGATGAAAGGGTACAGGTAAACATAATGAAACCCTACCGTCAGGCTTCAGCCATCTCCGACACAGAAGCTCCTTCCTTTCAACTGGTCAAGAAAATAATAAGTAACATTTTCCCCCAGGCCATAACTGCACCCTACCTGGTAGTTGGTGGCACCGATTCCCAGCATTATCAAAAATTATGCCCCAATATATATCGTTTCGGCCCCTTTTCAGTTGATGCCAGGGACCTGGCAAGAATTCACGGTATTGATGAGTGCATATCACTGGAAAATTTCCACAACTGCATTAAATTCTACATGCAGATCCTCAAGAATTCTTAAAGCTTTCTCCTGTTGGTCTCTTCCCACACCCAATCCAAAAACTCCTGATTACCTTCAGCTATTTCCCAGGTAATAATACAGGGGACCTCATAGGAATGAATATCCTTAACCGCTTCCACAAGGTCCTCTACAAGTTCAGTTCTGGTTTTGCCAAGAACTATAACTTCCTCTTCTACCTGAGCCTGCCCTTCCCAGAAGAAAACCGATTTTATAGCAGGAACAATATTAGCACAGGCTACAAGCCTGTTTTCTACCAGATTTCTGGCCAGCCTTTCTGCCTCTTCTTCACCCCCTGCTGTTATATAAAACATGGATACTGCCAATCCTTTCACCTCCTTTCTTAAGCTGATGTGATGCAGGGCTAACAAAATCATTCGCTAGATTTTTTCTTTTTCCTTCAAAACCGGATTTTTCAGGAGGTTCCCATGAAAAAAGCCGTTTTGGATGTAGGTTCTAATTCCATTAAATTTCTCCTGGCAGAAAAACAAAAAGATGGCACCTTAAGACCTTTAGTTGATAAAAAGATAACTACCCGCCTGGGAGAAAATTTACAAAGAACAGGTCAAATATTACCAGGAAACATAGAGAAGAGCATCGAAGCTTTTGCAAACTTCGTGCAG
>PUNT01000052.1 GCA_003551905.1 Halanaerobiales bacterium | reverse complement strand
TCTTGGGCAAAAAGCTCATCCAGAGTTTCCATGATTAATAGCCAGGTAAGGCGAAAAACATCCTTGCCAGTTCCTGGTGTTTTTACATCAAAAGGTACCCTTGAAAGTTCCTTCTCTTCTTCTTCAACTCTCAGTTGGGTTTTTATAAAGACATGATTTTCCGGTGTAGGATCTACAATGACTTCAATATCTCCAGGCAGAATATCAATTGAATTCCATATATCTTCAACCTGAGATAAAAAATCATCTGCTTGCTGTCCACTGAGAATATCCTGATTGAGAACCGGCAGCTCTTGCAGCAGGATATTTTCCAGTTCTCCACCAAATTTATTCCGTTCTTCCACATGATCCCCTCCCTTAAGTCAGGTCTCTATCCTTGTATTATTCTTTATTAAATACTCCTCTCCTCTATATTCACATCAAAAAATAAACCTGTTTATAAAACATTAGATCCTCATGGCTTGATGCCATAAGTGCGACTTCCTTCCCCTAAATTTGGTAACTTTCTAGCCAAGCCAACATATACTAAGCTAACCTTTTTATATACAGGAGGGGCTGACTTTGAGTTATTCCCATCTATTGGTTTTAAGAAAATTACTGGAATTAATTTTAAATTTGGCAATACAGGAGCAAGGTATCCTTATTGAATTTTCTGCCCAGATAAAGGATAAACAGGAGCAACTCATCAATCTCTACAGTGAACTGGGAGAAGAAGCACTGAATAGACCACCATTAGCAGAGCTTCTAGCTATAATACGTGAGAAACAATTGAACCTAAGTGGTGAGTTTTTCTCCCTGGGTGTTAAAGAATCCGGCCTGGTGAACATTATCAGCACTGTACAGAGTGCACTGGCTATTCTAGATAAAAAACCAGTAATCCCAGTAAGAATATCAACAAGAATACTGGAGCAGATTATTGATGAGATGATCTTGCTGAAACAAATTCTAGAGACCCTTCTCCAGGAAGAAACAACCCTTTTCAATTTATTTTTGCAGGCAGTAGATTCTGCCCGGGATCTAAGCCCAGAATTTCTCAGCCTGGCCAGAGAGATAGCCTTTAAGGAAGAAATTATTGGGTTTAAGTTAAATTCACTAGGTTTCAAGGAATTCATTCTATCGCAAAAAATTCAGGCTATCTTTGGTTTAGAAAATATAAGCTTTCCTTCAACAATAGACTTACTCCAGATGAATAAGTTAGAAAAAATTGAGGGCTAAACATGGTTTAGCCCTTCTTTATCATCTCCTACTCCTAGTTTCAACCTCCATGCCACACAGCCTGAACAATAAACCAGATTAGGGCTTCATCCAGTAACTGTGTTCACCTCAGCAACGTAGCACCCATAGTGCTCAGGCTAGTCAACTCGTGGCTCTAACAAGTCGCCATATAAAACGCTGTTAAGTGTAAGAGTGGTAGTTGACCTGGGCACTGTAGAGAGAACTATCTACTTGAAACAGACCTATATTAAATATGAAGGAAAACAGGATTTTTTGTGGAAAAAAGGAACAAAGTCAAATTCCAGGAGGTTGGAGATGAAAATAGATGATTGCGTTTTCTGCAATATTCCTCCCGAAAAAATTATTATAGAAAATGAACTCGCTCTGGCCATCTATGACAAATACCCGGTAAATCAAGGGCATATGCTGGTAATTCCTAAAAGGCATTTTCCTGGCATTATTGCAGCTACTACAGAAGAAGTACTGGCCCTTCATGAGATAACTTTAAAAGTTATGGATTATCTAGAAGAAAATTATCACCCTGCAGGCTACAATATTGGCATCAACCTGGATAAAGCAGCAGGACAAACAATTTTCCACCTGCATATTCATGTCATACCTCGCTACACAGGAGATGTAAAAAATCCCCGGGGAGGCATACGCAATCTAAAAGACAATATTGTTAGATATTAACAATAAAGATCGGATAGGTCATGTATTAAAGTGCAGTTTATTTTTGCTGCATTTTTTTTATTTAAAACTACTGCCGGCATTCAATGCCGGCAGCAGCAAAATACTTACTCTAAGAGAGATATTTGTTCAGGGGAAATACCTTCTTTGATCAAAACCAGGGGTTTTCTAAACATACCCCGACGGTAAAATTTCATGGGAATAGGAGAAATATTACTGGCAACTGCCCCTTCCATCACATAACAGTTTTCCTTAGCAACCTGAATCTTCAGGAGTGAACAGTTGCTCTTCTTCTCCTCAGGAATTTCTTCTGGCTCTAAGTAAAAACCATTCCCCAATTGCCCCACTATCCAGTTATCATCTTTATCTTCAGTAAAGCCATTTTCTAAAACCTCTTCCAGCTCATCATAGGGAACAGCATCATATAAATTTATCAGGGGGGCAGCATAGTCTTTACTTTCAATCAAAACTCCCTGCTCCTTTCTAAAAACTATTCCTGCCTGGGATCCAGTGCATCCCTGAGCCCATCACCCAGAAAATTTATACTGAGAACTGCCAGAAAAATAGCAATTCCTGGTGGCACCCACATCCAGGGCATATTGCTCAAGAAGTGAAGTTGCCTGGCTCGGTTCAACATATTACCCCAGCTGGGGTCTGGCGGTGGCACACCAAGACCAAGAAAACTCAGACCAGCTTCCAGGAGAATGGCACTGGCCACACCCAGTGTAGCACTGACCAGCAAAGGAGGTATTGCATTGGGCAACATGTGCAGCATAATTATTCTTAAGTGCTTGGCCCCCAGGGCACTGGCTGCCTGGACAAAATCAACATTCTTCAGCTTCAAAAATTCTGCTCGTAATATCCGGGCTGGTCCCGGCCAGCTCAATACTCCTATTATGATCATAATATTGAATATACTGGGACCCAGTACAGCACTGGCAGTGATGGCAAGAATCAAGAAAGGAAAACTCAAAAAAACATCTGCGATTCGCATTATTATGGTATCTATAATACCTCCGGAATAACCAGATATTGACCCGGCTAGAAGACCTATAAACATTGAAATAGAAACAGCTACAACTCCTACAGATAGAGAAATACGGGCTCCAAACATGGTGCGACTTAGAATGCAGCGTCCAAGATCATCAGTCCCCAGGAGGTAATCCTCTGATGGTCCTTGCTGCCGCACCAGTACATTTGTGCGGTTCGGTTCATAAGGAGCCAGGTAAGGAGCAAAAATAGCTACGAGAATAAACAATGAGAGCAATATCCCTCCGAACAGGGCCAACCTGTTTTTTCTGAACCTTCTCCAGGCCAGAGCCCATGGTGATTCAATATCTCTTCTTGTGCCGGTACCTATTTGTTCTTCGTTCACCTGTCTCCCTCCTTAATCATACCTTATCCGGGGATCAACCGTAGCGTATAATATATCTGCTACTACATTGCCTAAAAAGGTAAGAACTGCAAACATGAGGTTGAGACCCATCATCAAGGGATAATTCCGAGCATGGGTAGCTTCTATTACCAGAAGACCCAGGCCGGGATAGGAAAAAACCTGTTCTGTGATCACAGCTCCGGAAAAAATGATAGGTAGGGTAAAACCGAGCATGGTAATGATAGGCATCAGCGCATTACGGAGAGCGTGCTTGTATATAACTACCCTTTCCCTAAGACCTTTGGCCCGGGCTGTCCTGAGATAATCCTGGCGAATGACTTCCAGTAGGCTGGTACGCATGTACCGGGTAACACCTGCTATGGAGGCTAAACCCAGAGTCAAAATGGGCATTATAGAAT
>PUNT01000209.1 GCA_003551905.1 Halanaerobiales bacterium | reverse complement strand
GATGAACTCCTTAAGAATATTGGAGAAAGTATCAAGGAAGTTCTTAGAAAGGATGATGTGCTGGTTCGCTACGGTGGTGATGAATTTGTTATTGTGCCTGGCAGTAATCCCAGCAGGGCAGAAGTCATGAATATGGGGAACCGGTTACTTAAGTTGATAGAAAAAACTTGCAGGAATTTTTTACAGGAAAATAATCAGGCTGATATGCCTCCTCTTACAGCTTCCATGGGAATAGCTTATGCCGGGGAAAAAAATCTGGATAAAATTGCTCTCATAAAGGGAGCCGATGATGCTCTATATGAAGCCAAAGCCAAGGGGCGAAACCGGATAATATTTAGCCAAACAACCCATGGCTGATAGTTTACTATTTTTTTTATTAGCAGCAGATTTATATTTTCAGGGGCAGGGGGGAGTCTCCCTTTTTTTGTAGAAATATTCTGGCAAAGGAGGTGGAGGATCTGGAAATTATAGTAAGCGATGATTTTTTACGGGAACTTGAAAAGCGGACAGACCGGGAAAGAGTGCTGGAAAAGGTATCCTTTTTGCGGGAAAATCGTTTTCACCCTGGTCTTTCTGTCCATAAGATTAAGGGAACTAGAGATAAATGGGAACTTTATGTGACTGATTCTGACCGGATAATATATGACTTTAAGGACGGTTTTTTGCGTCTCTGGAAGCTGGGGGATCACCGGATAATTGATCGGGTGGGGAATTTTTCTTTTTCCCCCCACACCACTTTCCGTAGATATGATAAACCGGTTCAGGAGCAGGAGGAGGTTTTTAAAATCCCGGCAGAATGGACAGAGCCGGTGGTGGAAAGGAGTTATCCATTTCAATTTTTTCCAGCTTCCCATCTCCGTCTTCTGGGCGTTCCAGCAGGTCTTGTCAAAGCCGTTCAATGTGCTCCTTCCATGGAGGATTTGGAAAAAGTTTTCGGTCTATCGGAGCGAACCAGGAACTGGCTTTTTGATATTTATACCAACCCGGATATGGAAGAAGTAATTACCAATCCTGGGCGGTTTCTCTTCCGTACCACCCTGGATCGACTGGAGGGATATTGCCAAGGGACAATAAAAAAGCTCATGCTTAACCTGGGGGAAGAACAGCAAAAATATGTCAGTTTGCAAAGAAACGGTTCTTTTATCCTCAAAGGCTGTGCTGGATCTGGAAAAACCACCGTGGGAATTTACCGGGCCATACATAAGGCTCAGGAGGGCAATAAAGTCTTTTTGGTTACTTTCAGCAAAAGATTAAATGCTGTAACCAGAGATTTAATAGAAGAATTAATTGGGCCACTGCCGGATAATCTCATAATTCAAAACTACCATCGCTGGGAACATGTTTTTTACCGGCTTCGATTTGGGGAAAACCCTAACATTGTTTCCAACCATCAGAAAATGATTTTTTTGCAGAAAGCTCTGGAAAAGGCAAAGGGGCAGAAAAAGAAGGACAAGCCGAAAATATTGTTACAATCCTGGCGTTTTTTCCGGGATGAAATTGCCCGGATAATTAATGGTTGTGGTTTGCAAAAGCTGGAGGAGTACCTGAAGGTTATGAGATACGGCAGGAAGACAGCACTGGGTCCGGAAAGTCGTATTTGGGTTTGGAAAGTATATGAGTATTATCATGAAATGTTGAGGGAAGAAGGGCTCCTGGATTGGGAGGAGGTAGCCATAGAGGTTCGGGATGAACTAAACAGGAGGCCTCTAGTGGAAAAATTTGATGATGTTATTGTGGATGAGGGGCAGGACCTGACGCCGGTGCAACTGCAGGTTTTGGGAAAACTCCCTTCTCAAGAGGGCTCCTTCTGGTGTTTGGTGGATGCCTCTCAAACCATTTATTCCCGGGGGTTTGCCTGGAAGCAGGCTGGTATTGAAGCCAGGGGGAGAACTGGGGTAATAAGAAGGAATTATCGTAATACCCGGCCTATTGCTCAAGCAGCCCATGCCCTGGCCAGTCACAATAGTCTGCTCCGACAGGAAGGTGAGTATATTGACCCGGAATTATCTAAAAGGACAGGACCTCCACCGGTGCTCCTGTGCTGTGATGTGCCTGATAGAGAATACACTGCTGTGTCGGAGACAATAATGGATTTGATTGCAGACCAGCAGTTTCGCCCTGCTGATTTTGCTGTTCTGGCCCCCCGAAGGGAAATAGTTGAAAAAGCAAGGCAGGTTCTGGAAGCCAAGCATTTACCAGCTACTACTCTGGCCCAGGAAGAGGGCATTGATCTTCTGGAGGAGAGGATAAAGGTTCTAACAATTCAGTCTGCCAAGGGATTGGAATTCCCGGTGGTATTCATACTGGGAGTTCATGAGGGAATTTTCCCGCCGCAACGAGGATATGAAGAGGAAGAGGAACAGATGGAGCAAGAAAGATCTCGAACACTCCTGTATGTGGCCATGACCAGGGCAGCTGAAGGGCTCTTTCTTCTGACTTCCAGTGGTCGAGAGTCGCCTTTTCTTGCTGAATTTCGAGAACACCTGCGGGAAGAGAATTACTCGGGGGGAACCCAGTTTATATTTTAGATATATTCGGTGGCAGCCTTGATTTTTGTAGTTGGTAACTCTATAATTACTAGAGAAGAATTATGGAAAATGCAATCATTATAAGCTTATTGGGGATATAGCTCAGCGGGAGAGTGCCTGCTTCGCAAGCAGGAGGCCGGCGGTTCGAATCCGCTTATCTCCACCATTTTTGGGGGGAGTGAAACTCCCCTTTTACTATAGGGGGTATTATCATGGTAGTAGTGGAGACCAGTGAACTTACCAAGGTTTATGCATCAGGTGATGGTATATGGGGTATTAACATTGAAGTTGAAAAAGGTGACATATTTGGTTTTCTTGGAGCCAATGGGGCGGGAAAAACTACTGCTATCAGGGTGCTCTTGGGGCTCCTATACCCTACTGCAGGGAAGGTTAGGGTTCTAGGAGAGGATCCTTTGAAAAAAGCAGGTATACTGAAGCGGCGGGAGATAGGTTATCTGCCGGGAGAACTTGCTCTCTATGAAGAGTGTACAGGACAGGAATTGCTGGATTTTTTTGCCAGTAGTAAAGGGGAGGATCCTAAAGACCGCAGCCGGGTTATGGAAGCTATATCTTTTGCCAGCAGTGATCTGAAAAGAAAGGTCAGAGAATATTCCCGGGGAATGAAACAGAAGCTGGGCATAATAATTACCTTGCAGCATCGACCCCGGGTTGTTTTCATGGACGAACCAACAACTGGCCTTGATCCACTGATACAGCTTGAAATTTACCGGCTTCTGCAAGGATATGCTGCAGATGGTGGAACTGTTTTCATGTCTTCTCACAACCTTGCAGAAGTGGAGAAAGTGTGCAACCGGGTGGCCATTATCAGGCAGGGTAAGCTAATAGCCCTGGAAGAAGTGGAGGAATTACGCCGCCGTCGTGTATACAGCATAGAGTTTACCATGGATAAAATACCACACCCGGATCAACTGGAAAGAATTGGTCTAAAAGAAGCAAATGTCCTGGATGGTTTAATCAGGGGTAAAATTTCTGGAGACCTGGATGAATTTTTACGCAAACTTCTGAAGGTAGGGAAGGTTGAGGATTTGAACTGCAGCAGGGGTAGGTTGGAGGATATATTTCTGGAGTATTATCGGCTGGAGGAGGAGAACACAAAATGAAAGATCTATTTTTACTCAGGATGCGCAAAGGGAAAAATACTCTACTAACCTTCATAGTTGGAGTTTTTATTT
>PUNT01000141.1 GCA_003551905.1 Halanaerobiales bacterium | reverse complement strand
CTTTACCCAGGGCGATTCCTTTAACACCCTGGGCGGTTCTGCCCAGGGGGCGAACATCCCTGGCGGTAAAACGAATACTTTTACCCAGGGCTGTCCCCAGCATAATATCCTGCTCTTCTTCAGCATTGTAGCGAACAGCTATGAGCTCATCATCTTCCCGGAGAGAAAGAGCCCGTAAAGTGGTGTACCTGGTCTGAAAATCATCCAGCCTGGTTCTCTTAACCAATCCCTTTCTGGTGGCCATGAATAACCAAACATCCCGGGTATAATCCTGGATGGGAATTACTGCAGTTATATATTCACCGCTCTGTAAAGGTAAAAGATTGATGAGAGCCATACCCTTCCCCTGCCGGTGATTCTCAGGGACCTCATAAACTTTGAGGCGATAAAGGTATCCCCGGTTGGTGAAGAAGAGTAGATAATCATGGGTAGTAGCCATAAAAAGCTCGCTCATGAAGTCCTCTTCCCGGGTGATCATACCCTTAATTCCCAGACCTCCCCGATGCTGAGATCGGTAGGTGGTTAGAGGAGCCCGGTTTATATAGCCTTTGTGGGTCAGGGTTATGAGGACATCCTCTCTAGGGATAAGGTCTTCAACATCAATTTCTCCTTCATGGGATACAATCCTGGTATAGCGATCATCGCCATACTTTTCCACCAGAGCTCTAATTTCTTCTTTAATAACTCCGTCAATTCGCTCTTTGTGGGATAAAAGAAGCTGATAATATTCGATCTGCTTGGTCAGCTCTCTGTATTCTTCCTCTACCTTTTCCCTTTCCAGGCCTGTAAGTTTTTGCAGGCGCATATCCAGAATGGCCTGGGCCTGAACATCACTGAGGTCAAATCTATTCATGAGTTCCCCTTTAGCTGTTTTAACGTCCTGAGCTTTCCTGATGAGAGCTATGACCTGGTCTAAATTCTGCAGGGCTATCCGCAAGCCTTCCAGTATATGGGCCCTTGCTTCCGCTTTATTCAGGAGAAACTGGGTGCGGCGAGTAACAACCTCCCGCTGATGCTTTAAATATTCATATAGAATGTCTTTGAGATTAAGAACCCGGGGCTCACCATCAACCAGTGCCAGCATATTAATACCAAAACTAACCTGCAGACGGGTGTGCTTGTAAAGACGATTGAGTATAACCCGGGGGCGGCTGCGGCGCTTCAATTCAATTACCACCCGCATACCATCCCGGTCCGATTCATCTCGGAGATCCTGTATTCCCTCTAGCTTACCTCCTTTCACCAGGTCAGCTATTTTCTCAATGAGAGCAGCTTTATTCACCTGATAGGGAAGCTCAGTTATAACTATCTGGCTCTTGCCGCCTTTAACCTCTTCAACTTCTGCCACGCCCCTGATGGTAATGCTGCCCTGGCCGGTTTTGTATGCATCTATTACGGGCTGACGGCCCATTATCTGGCCCCCGGTGGGAAAATCAGGACCCTCAATTGCCTCCAGCAACCCTTCCACCGAAATATCAGGATTTTCTATGACCATAATCAGGGCATCTACCACCTCCCGCAAGTTATGGGGAGGTATGTTGGTAGCCATACCCACAGCAATACCAGAGGACCCGTTCAAGAGGAGATTGGGAACTCGTGCTGGCAGAACTACCGGTTCTTCCAGAGAATCATCAAAATTAGTGCGAAAGTCCACCGTGTCTTTATCCATGTCCCACAGAAGTTCTGTAGCCAGAGGTGCCAGACGAACCTCTGTATAACGCATGGCTGCTGCTGCATCACCATCCACAGAACCAAAATTGCCATGTCCGTCCACCAGAAGATAGCGCATGGAAAAATCCTGGGCCATGCGCACCAGGGTGTCATAGACTGCACTCTCACCATGGGGGTGATATTTTCCTAAAACTTCCCCTACAACTCGGGCAGACTTTTTATGGGATTTATCCGGGGTCAGGCCCAGCTCAGCCATGGCATAAAGAACTCTTCTGTGTACCGGTTTTAAGCCATCCCGCACGTCCGGTAATGCTCTGCCCACGATAACGCTCATGGCATAGTCAAGATAGGCCACCTTCATTTCATCTTCTATATCAACAGGTATTACCCGTCCTTCTTGGTCCATAAAACCACCTCCAGCAAAGGCCCCTTATATATCTAGATTTACAACCTGGCGGGCATGGGCCTGTATAAATTCCCGCCGGGGCAGCACCTTGTCACCCATCAATGTGGTAAATATCTTGTCCGCTTCCATGGCATCTTCGATCTGCACCTGCTTTATTTTCCTGGTTTCAGGGTTCATGGTAGTTTCCCAGAGTTGATGGGGATTCATCTCCCCCAGGCCTTTATAGCGCTGCAGAGAAATACCCTTGCGGCCGATTTCTTCCAGACCTTTTTCCAGCTCCCTTTCACCATAGAAGTAGTGCTCCTCCTTACCTTTTCGCACCAGGTAAAGGGGTGGCAGGGCAATATATATCATGCCCTTTTTCACCAGGGCTGGCATGTACCGGTAAAAGAAAGTTAAGAGCAGGGTCCTTATGTGGGCGCCATCAACATCCGCGTCTGTCATAATTATTATCTTACCGTACCGGGCCCTTTCTATATTAAAATCATCTCCCACCCCTGTGCCCAGGGCGGTTATCATGGACTTTATCTCCTCATTATTGAGAATTTTGTTGAGGCGGGATTTTTCCACATTAAGAATCTTTCCTCGCAAGGGCAGTATGGCCTGGAAACGCCGGTCTCGACCTTGCTTGGCTGAACCTCCAGCAGAATCTCCCTCAACTATATAGATCTCTGCGTCATCAACACTGCGACTGGTACAATCAGCAAGCTTGCCAGGCAGAGCGGTATGCACAAGGGCAGCTTTTCGCCGGGTAATCTCTCGCGCTTTTTTGGCTGCTTTCCTGGCTTCAGCAGCATTGTAGCATTTTCCCATGATGGCCTTGGCTGCCTTAGGATTTTCCTCCATGAAATCAGAAAGTTGCTGGCTCATTATGGAATCCACAATGCTCCGGACATGGGTGTTGCCCAGCTTAGTCTTGGTCTGACCTTCAAACTGGGGATCCATGAGCTTAACGCTGATAACCACGGTAAGCCCTTCCCGGACATCATCGCCAGAGAAGTTCTCATCACCTTCCCGCAGATAATTGTAACGGCGGGCATAATCATTTAAAGTCCTGGTCAGACCCGTTTTGAATCCGCTGAGGTGGCTACCCCCTTCTTCGGTGTTGATGTTATTAGCATAGGAAAATATGGTTTCAGTGAAAGTGGCATTGTACTGCAGGGCAATTTCCACCTGAACATTATCCTCTTCCTGGGAGATAAATAGCATATCATGGAGGGGGTCCTTATTCCTGTTCAGGTCTTGGACGAAAGAAGCAATGCCTCCATCGTACTTGAAAACCTCTTTCTGTTTTCTCTCTTCTCTTTCATCCTTTAGGATTATTTTTACGCCGGCATTCAGATAGGCCAGTTCCCGCAGGCGCTGGCTAAGAGTTTTAATTTTAAAATCCATCTCTTCAAAAATCAGGGAATCCGGCAAAAACCGGGTCCTGGTTCCAGTTCGCTTGGTTTCCCCTATTTCCTTCAGTTCAGTAACAGGAATTCCTCGCTCATATTTCTGATAGTAAATTTTTTCATTGCGGTAAACTTCCACTTCCAGCCACTCAGAAAGAGCATTAACTACAGAAACACCAACCCCGTGGAGACCACCGCTGACCTTGTAACTATCGCCCCCAAACTTGCCTCCTGCGTGGAGCGTGGTCATTACCACTTCCAGAGCTGGCCTGTTAACTTTGGGGTGGGTGGATACCGGAATCCCCCTGCCATTGTCTGTAACAGTCATTATGTTTCCCGGTTCAATGCAGATTTCAATCTCTGTACAGGCTCCAGCAAGGGCTTCATCGATGCTGTTATCCACAACCTCATAAACCAGGTGATGAAGCCCTCTAGTGCCTGTTGTCCCAATGTACATACTCGGACGACGCCTGACGGCCTCCAGGTCCTCCAGCACTTGTATCTGTTCCGCTTCATATTCAGCGGGAATTCTAATATCGCCTTCTTTGCCCATAGAAACCTCCTATCTTTCCAGAGATGCAGTTTTTTTCAGAACCCGTTTCTGTAATGTGCTTGCTGATATTAGGGAGGTATACACTTTATCATCTGTTACTATAAAGCTCTGGGGATTGCCATCGGAGACATCGATGAGATTTTTTTCCTGTTTTTCCCTCTCCATGAAATTCCGAGAAATTTCACTGTGCTGTAAACATTCCATCTGGCCAATAAATATAAGGTTCTTTCGGGATACCATGTTTCCTTTTCCCAAATGAAGATACACTTTAATCCCTCCCCTCCTTAAATAATATTTCTCCCTTTTCTACCTGGAAGCAGTAACTGGGAATAGAATCTTCCCTGAAATTCAAATCTGTGGTGGTAATTATTGTTTGATTATCCTCCTGAATGAGCTGCACCAGGGCTCTCTGCCTTTTTATATCCAGCTCAGAAAAAACATCGTCCAGCAGCAGTACCGGTTGCTGCCCAGTTTTCTTTCTAATATATTCCAGCTCTGCCATCTTTAACGCCAAAACTGCCGTTCTCTGCTGTCCCTGGGAACCATAAATTTTTAACTCCCGTCTATCCAGCATTATCTCCAGGTCATCTCGTTGGGGGCCCAAGAGGGTCATGCCCCTTTTTATTTCCTCTTTTCGCCTACGCTTAAGTGCTTGTGATAACCCCTGCTCCCAATCCTTGAGAGAGGTGCTCTTTAATGGGATGGGGGGTCGATACCTCACTGACAGCTGATTATCTTCACTGGCTATAGCGTTATAAAATTGAGCTGCTAACGGTTCTATCTCTTCTGTTACTTCCAATCTCTTGATGATAACAGTAGCTGCCTGCTGGCAAAATTGCTCATCCCATATTTCTAATTGCTCTTCTGCTTGCGGAGAATAACCTTTCAATAAATTATTCCGCTGCTGCAGTATGTACCCCAGTTGCTGCAGGGAATCATAATACAACGGGTACAGAAAAGATATCTCTCGGTTCAAAAAGCGCCTTCGAGCAGCTGGAGAACCTTTTATTAGCTGTAAATCCTCTGGAGAAAAGAAGACAACCAACAAATTACCCAGAAGTTCCCGCACGGGGGAAACTGTTTCATCTACTCTTATCTTTTTCTTTCCTGTGGAATATCCTAAACTTATTCTCTGCAAATCATCCCTTTTGTAAACCTCTCCCTTTACAAAAAAATATTCTTCTCCCCAGGAGATTAACTCCTGATCTATTCCCGTCCTGGGGGAAGATCCTGCAGCCAGAAGAAAAATGGCTTCCAAGAAATTTGTTTTGCCCTGCCCATTAGAACCTACAAGGATGTTCAGGTTGGGGTGAAGTTCTACATCCTTTCTTCTGAGGTTTCTGAAGTTATCCGTAAATCCTCTTTTAACCCACAATCCTGTTCATTCCCCGCTTATGGTAAAGCTACCATAACCTTCTATATTCACTTTGTCACCTGGTTTTAACTTTGTTCCCCTCTCCTGTACCTTTTCTCCATTGACAGATACTTTTCCTGTTTGAATAAGCAATTTTCCTTGTCCGCCTGTAGAAACAATATTTGCCCACTTGAGAAACTGATCAAGCTTAATTTCAGCAGTTTTTATCTTAATATACTTCAAAAAGATCACCCTAATCTCTTATGGGCATAATAACATAGGTGAAATCTAAATCTTTGATTCCTCGAATAACACATGGACCCTCTGATCCATCCAGGTTAATGGAAACTTTCTCCTGCTCAATAACTTTCAGAACATCAAGGATATAATCAGCTGTAAAAGCAGCATTGACTTCTGGCCCTTCCCTCTCTATCCCAACAACTTCGTGGGCCTGACCGATCTTAGAATCCCTGGTTTTCAGAGTCAGTTCTCCTTCTCCAAATCTGAATTCTATGGTGTTGGAATCTTCCCTGGCTATGAGAGCAGCTCTCCTTACTGCTTGCAGTAGCTCACTACGTTTGGCAACACAGCTGGTACTGAATTCTTCCGGTATGACCTGATGATAATTAGGAAACTGTCCTTCCTTCAAACGGGAGGTTATGGTAAGAGGTGGAAAAGAAAACAGCAGGTGATTGCCCTTGAGAGTTATATCAACATCTCCTTCTTCCGGGTTGAGGAGTCTATCCAGTTCTTGCAACGTTTTTAGTGGAATTATAACTTCTACATCAGCTAACTCATCACCTGTACCTAAAGAAAATCTTCGACAGGCCAGTCTATATGTATCTGTTGCTACTATCTCCATTTTTCCTTCCACTGAATTCAGTAATGCACCATGAAGAAAGGGCTGATTTTCATCTGTTGATGCAGCAAATCTTATTTCCTTAACTATATTTTTCAATCGTGGCTGCTCCATGGTAAAATGAGTTCCATCCTGTATCTGTGGCAGAGTAGGAAATTCGTCCGGATTGTAACCCTTTATTCGGTACTCAGATCTAAGGCAATTGATTTTTAAACTCTGATCTTCTTCAAGTTTAAAGGAAATCATTTCAGCCGGCAATTCTCTGATGATACTGCTGAAATGCTGAGCAGGCAAAACAATTGAACCTTCTTCAGTAATTTCTCCTTCCCCCCTACTCTCTATGCCAATTTCTAAATCTGTAGCTGTGAGGATAATTTGATCTTTTTTTGTAGTAACTAAAATGCCTGATAAAATAGGTATGGTAGATGAGGTCGCAACTGCCCTTTGAACATCTTGAATGATACCAGCCATGGTTTTTTGATGCATGGAAAAAATCATTTTGTTTTTTTCCTCCTTTTCCTGTGTGCCCCTTTATAAAGAATCATATTTATATGAACTAGTAATAATAGTAATAGGCATTGTTGATGATGGGGATAAGGGGAAACAAGTCATTAAACGTCGAAATTTAGGCTTGGTAATATCCTGGGGATAAGTTGGACAAGCTGTCCACAATCTATTGATTGCCTTTCTTTATCTGGTTGATGAGCTTGTCGATGGTGGAATTGAAAGAGATATCTTTTTCTAGTTTGTCCACAATTCGGCTGTAGGCATGCATAACAGTGGAATGGTCTCTACCTCCAAAGGCCTCTCCTATTTGAGGTAGGGAAGTATCTGTCAGTTCCCGGGTCAGGTACATGGCCACCTGACGGGGAAAAGCTATATTGCTGGTGCGTTTTTTGGATAACATTTCTTTAGGATTTATGGAATAAAAACTGGCCACTTTTTTCTGGATAAGATCGATGGTAATTGGCTGGGGTTTGGTTAGAGCCAGGATTTCCTTCAAAGCCTCCTGGGCTAGTTCAACAGTTACAGGGCTGTTCTTCATGGCTCCGTAGGCTATTACCCGGGTAAGAGCTCCTTCAAGTTCTCTGATATTGGACTGTATCTGATTGGCTATGAAAACGATTACTTCGTTGGGGACATTGAAACGTTCCAGGCTGGCTTTTTTCCGCAGAATGGCGATCCTTGTTTCCAGGTCAGGTCTCTGAATATCGGTTATTAAACCCCACTCAAACCGGGACCGAAGCCTTTCCTCCAGGGTAGGAATGTCTCGAGGAGGGCGATCACTGGAGATAACCAACTGCCGGTTAGATTCATGGAGGGCGTTGAAGGTGTGGAAAAATTCTTCTTGAGTTCTTTCCTTG
The DNA here is from genome assembly GCA_003551905.1 of Halanaerobiales bacterium. Classification (GTDB taxonomy): domain Bacteria; phylum Bacillota; class Halanaerobiia; order B1SED10-174; family B1SED10-174; genus B1SED10-174. Next base: position 8,417 of record PUNT01000141.1, on the reverse strand, counting down.
CCGGCCAGGAATTGAATGTCATCTACCAGGAGAATATCTATGTTGCGGTATTTATTACGAAAATCAACAGTTTTGTCATCTCTAATGGAATTTATTAATTCGTTGGTGAAGGTTTCAGATGAAACATAAACCACCTGTAAATCCTTATTATGACTTATTATATAATGACCTATTGCCTGCATTATGTGGGTTTTTCCCAGACCTACATCGCCATATATGAAAAGAGGGTTGTAGGCCTTGGCAGGAGCTTCTGCTACTGCCAGGGAGGCAGCATGGGAAAACCGGTTGCTATCACCTACAACAAAAGTTTCAAAGGTATATTTTGGATTGAGGTAGGAAGAAGTAGATGGCTCATCACTTAAGGATTTTCTCTGGCGACTGGTACGCTGGGGATCCGCTTCTTCTGTGGTGGAAATTGTGAATTTAACCTCCAAAGGGGAAGAAGTTATGTTTTCCAGGACCTGTTCAATGAGTTCAGCATAACGGGTTTCCAGCCAGTCCCTGGCAAACTCATTAGGAGCTTCTACCAGGAGGACACCATTCTTTAAAGCCAGGGGACGCGTGGATTTTAACCAGGTATCATATGAGGGGCGACTGAGTTGTTCCTTTATGGTCTGTAGGGTTTCGTCCCACAACTCCTCAATTGGTGGTGTCGACATAAAACTACCTCCTCAACAGGTTTATCCACAGGATATCAACAAACATGTTGAAAACTGATCATCTTTTCCTACAAAGAGAACATTTAAAACTGTGGACAATCAAATTTTATTTTTCTCTGCCAGGAATCCTTTATCCATGGGGATTGACGAGATGCCAGTATCTGGATAAGAAAAAAATTATAAAGATATCAACAACTTATCCACAGAACTATGGGGGATGGAAAGATTGATAAGAAGCCATTTATTCACAACATAATCAACAGCTTGTGAATAATTAATTCCTCGTACTTTGTCGATATTGTAAAGATAAGAACAAAATAAGGGAGAAAAATTAAAGCCCATTATCTGGCTGGACTGGTAAAAAAGTAAACACGTTTAAGATTAAATTTCGCTGCTCTGGAGAAAAACCCTTTTCCCTTGACAGGTGATATAAAAAAAAAATATAATCTTAGATAAAAGGGCAGGAAATATCAGCATGGAAGGGAAGAAAGTAAAGATGAAATTTTTTATCCTATCTCTTATAAGATTATATCAGAAGATTATATCACCAATCAAAGGTCCGTCATGCCGGTTTTTTCCCACGTGCTCTAATTACACCCTGCAGGCCGTGGAAAAATACGGGGTTTTTAAGGGATTAGGAAAAGGACTCTGGAGAATCTTAAAATGTCACCCTTTTCATCCCGGTGGCTATGATCCGGTACAATAATTTAAGAAGCTCCATGTTGGGGAGGTTATTTTTTAATGGACACCGTATTTCATAATCTGTTTAATTTCACCACTTTGTTAGCAGCAGAAAACGGCGGAGGCATATTTTTTATTCTAGGCCAGATAATGAGTGTAGTTATCCGGTTCTTCTATGATTTCATTGGTGATTGGGGCCTGGCTATTGTTGTCCTGACGGTGGTTATAAAGGTTATTACGTTTCCTTTTACAGCAAAATCCACCAGGTCCATGCAGAAGATGCAGAGGGATATGCAGAAAGTGCAACCAGAAATGAAGAAGATACAGGAAAAGTATAAGGATGATAAGGCTACTCAGCAGGAAAAAACAATGGAACTCTATAAAAAGCACAATATAAACCCGCTGGGTGGCTGTGCTGGTGGTTGCTTGCCCCTGTTAATTCAGATGCCATTTCTCATCGGTATATTTCAGGCCATCCATCAGATGCAGGAATTAACCGGGACCAGCTTTCTCTGGATAGGGGACCTGGGTGCTCCGGATATCCCACTGGTAGTTCTCACAGGGATTTCCATGTATTTTCAAACCAGCCTGCAGCAGAAGTGGAGTGGAACTGAAGCCACGCAGCAGACCAAGATGATGAGCTATTTTATGCCCATCTTCATAGTCTTCATTGGACTGAACCTGCCTGCAGGTGTGTTTTTGTACTGGTTTACCTCAACCGGTCTGCAATTGCTGCAGCAGTATATTATCTCCCAAAAAGACAAAGGTAAAGAGGAAGAAAAAGAAGAAGGCAAAAAAGAAAGAAAAAAAGAAAGCAAGTAATTTATCAAGAAGGAAAAAATAGAAGATGATTTGCCTGTTATAATTTAAGAAGGTGGTGTAGATGGCATTGCCCCGCGAAGAGCGGTTAAAAGATAGAAACAAATTTAAACTCCTCTTCGCTAGGGGGAAGTCTCTTAGCAATAAAATACTCGTTCTCTATTACCTCCCCTGTGAAGTTGATAAACGACAGGCAGGTTTTACTGCCGGAAGGAAACTGGGCAAGGCTGTAGTGCGTAATAGGATTAAGAGACGGATGCAGGAGGCATACCGGACTTTGCTGCCCAATGTTCCTAAAGGCTTTGTGCTCCTCTTTATCGCCCGCAGCAATATACACAAAGCCTCCTTTGATGATATAATACAAGGAGAAAAGGAGCTGCTCAAGCGAGGGGGAATATGGGAAGAAAAGAGGAGCTAGGAGAAGATAAAGACTTTAGTAGAATATTGAGATAGAATGCTGCAAAAGGGCTAATAGACCAGGCTAATTAAGATACCAGGCCTTGTAAGGACTCAACATAATAAATGAGAAAGGCTAGAGGTGCAGTGATTGGGGACAGTTTTCTGGGCAGCCTGGTTGTACTTTTAGGGCAGCATTTTAGTCAGGCAAGCTGGAAGCATTAAAGGAGGAATCAGGGCAGATGAAAGAGTTGATTCAGGAGGGGAAAACTGTAGAGGATGCCATCAATAAGGCTCTGGAGAAACTAAAAATGGAAAAAGATCAGGTTGAGATAACTGTGATGGACGAAGGAAACAGGGGCATACTGGGAATCATTGCGGCTAGAGATGCCCGGGTTAAAGTTAGCCCCAGAGCTTCTCGCCAAGAAAAAGCCATTCAATTTGTGGAGGAATTATGTTCAAAGCTGGGTGTGGAGATGGAAATTGAAGCAATAGAAGATGAAGGGGATCCACGACAGTTAACTTTGAAATTAAAGGGCAGACGCATGGGCCTTGTTATAGGCAAGAGAGGGCAGACTATTGATGCTCTCCAGTACCTTACCAACCTGGTTGCCAACAAGGGAGAAGGAGAAAGCTATCTTCGGGTTATACTGGATGCTGAGGGCTACCGGGACAAGCGAAAAACCACACTGGAAAACCTGGCCAGGCGGTTAGCTGAAAAAGCGGTGAGAAATGGGCGCCGACTCATACTGGAGCCCATGCCACCCCATGAACGCCGGGTTATACACATGGTGCTACAGGATGACGGACGGGTTCAAACCTACAGCGAAGGAGATGAACCCTACAGGAAAGTAGTTATTGACCTGGAAGAAACCCAGTAGGAAACTACTGGGTTTTCTATCAAGGGGGAAAACATATTGAACCTCCAGGAAACAATTGCAGCAATTGCAACACCTACCGGGATTGGTGCCCTGGGAATAGTAAGGATTAGCGGGCCCCATGCCCTGGAAATTGCTGCCCGGGTTTTTTCCAGTCCCCACAAGAAAAATATAGCAAATCTGGCAGGTTATCAGGCCGCTTATGGCTTTATAAAGAATCCAGAAACCGGTCATGTGGTTGATGAAGTTGTAATTCTAATAATGCGGAAGCCCCATTCCTATACCGGCGAGGATATGGTAGAAATAACCGGTCACGGAGGACCTGTTCCCCTGAAAAGCATCCTGGAGGCGGTACTTGATGGAGGCGCCAGGCTGGCTGAGCCGGGAGAATTTACACTCCGGGCATTTTTGCATGGCAGAATGGATCTAGCCCAGGCTGAAGCCGTACAGGACGTTATCATGGCTAAAACCCAAAAATCCCTTAACCTGGCTTTACAGCAACTGGAAGGCTCTGTTTCTCGATTTATTAGGGAGTCACGTCAGAAGCTCATGGAAGTTCTGGCTTATGTAGAAGCATCTATAGATTTTCCTGAAGATGAACTGGATGGTTTTTCCCGGGAAGAGGGAAAAATAGTTTTACAACAAGTGCAGGAGGAACTATCCCAGGCTGTTGCTGCCAGCCAGCGAGGGAGGGTTTATAGAGAGGGAGTCCGGGTTACCATTGTGGGGCGACCCAATGTTGGCAAATCAACTCTTCTCAACGCCTTATTAGGGGAAGATCGGGCCCTGGTAACGGAAGTTCCCGGTACTACCCGGGATTCAGTGGAAGAAATTATTAACTTAAAAGGCATACCTTTGCGCTTAATTGATACAGCCGGTTTGCGAGAAACGGAAGATCAGGTGGAAATACTGGGCGTTACCCGGACCAGGGAACTTCTAAAAAGAAGTGATCTGGTTCTGGTTGTCCTGGACGTTACAGAAGGCATAACTCAGGATGATGAAGCCATCTTGCAGACCATTCCCCCGGAGCGAAGCATGGTAGTGGTGAACAAGATAGATTTGAGAAAGGAAATAGATACCGGCCCTCTCCTGGACAGATTCTCCCCTGACAGTATTAAATTCATTTCGGCTCTGGAGGGCCAGGGTCTGGAAAAGGTTCTGGCAGCCATAGGCCATAAGGTTGTGGGAGAAGGGCCGGCTGGAGAAGGGGTTATGATTACCAACCTGCGGCACGAACGGGCTCTAGATGGGGCTCTGCAGGCTGTGAAGCGCAGCTTGCAAGGGTGGCAGGAAGGTGTTCCTGTGGATTTGCTAGCTGTTGATATCCGGGAAGCCATAAGTAGCTTGGGGCAGATAACCGGTGAGACAGTAGGAACAGATATTACCCGGGAAATATTTTCCCGTTACTGCATTGGCAAGTGAGGAGGGCTTGTGGGAATGCAACCATATGAATACCCGGATGAGTATGATGTGGTTGTTATCGGGGCAGGGCACTCAGGTTGTGAGGCCGCCCTGGCTTCAGCACGTCTGGGGATGAGAACCCTGGCACTGACCATTGATCTGGATCACATTGCTTTCATGCCCTGCAACCCCTCCATCGGAGGGCCGGCCAAAGGCCATATAGTTCGGGAAATTGATGCCCTGGGTGGAGAGATGGGCAAGAACATTGACGAGACCATGATACAGGTCCGAATGCTCAATACCAAGAAGGGGCCGGCTGTTCAGGCCTTGAGAGCCCAGGCAGATAAGCATAATTACCATCTGAGGATGAAGAGGATCCTGGAGCAGGAAGCAAACCTGGAAATAAGGCAGGGACTGGTGAAGGAGATTACCACTACAGGGGGGCAGGTCACCGGTGTCCTTACAGAAACCGGTATACATTACCGGGGAAAAAAGGTTATTGTTACCTCAGGGACCTTTCTCAATAGCAGAATAATAATAGGCGAAACTACCTTTGACGCTGGTCCAAACCAGCAGTATCCAGCAACAAAGCTCTCCAGCTGTCTGGCTCAGCTGGGTTTTACCCTGGGACGTTTCAAAACCGGAACCCCTCCCCGGGTGCTGGGGAACTCTATAGATTATGAGGCCTTGATACCTCAAAAAGGAGATCCAGGGCCCCTCTGGTTTTCCTTCTTGAATGAAGATAAGGAACATTCCTGGGAACAGATCAATTGCTTTTTAACCTATACTAATAAGGAGACGCACAGAATAATCAATGAAAATATTCACCGGGCACCCCTTTTTTCTGGCCAGATAGAAGGCACCGGGCCCCGGTATTGCCCTTCCATTGAGGATAAGGTGGTGCGGTTTCCCCATAAAGAAGGCCATCAGGTATTTATTGAGCCGGAAGGCTTGGGCACCAGCGAGATGTACCTTTCCGGCTTACCCACCAGTCTGCCTGAAGATGTGCAGGTAGAATTTTTAAGGACCATAGAAGGTCTGGAGAAGGTAAAAATGATCAGGCCAGGTTATGCCATTGAGTATGACGCAATAGATCCTACCCAGCTGAAGCCCACGCTGGAGAGCAAGGAGATCAAGGGATTGTATACAGCAGGACAGGTGAATGGAACCTCTGGTTATGAAGAAGCTGCCGGTCAGGGAATTATTGCCGGCATCAATGCCGCCCTGGCAGTAAAGGGAGAAGAACCTTTAATACTGGACAGATCCCAGGCCTATATAGGTGTGCTAATTGATGACCTGGTTCTCAAGGGAGCAGAAGAGCCTTACCGGATGTTAACTTCCCGGGCTGAATACAGGCTTGTTCTTCGCCAGGACAATGCTCATATCAGGTTAACTCCCCTGGGAAGAAGAGTGGGACTGATTGATGATCAGCGCTGGCAGGTCTTTACCAAAAAGATGCAGGAAATAGAGAAGGCCAGAGACCTTCTGGAAACAACCGGGGTTCGTCCCACAGAAGAAGTGAATAAGTACCTGAAGGAAAGAGGGAGCGGTGGTTTAAAAAAACCGGCCAGTTTGAAGGAAATATTCCGGCGGCCAGAAATTCAGTTCCAGGATCTCTTAAAATTCTGCAGTGAGTTAGCTGACATTTCTACAGCAGCTAGACGCCAGGTTGAAATAATGGTGAAGTACGAAGGCTATATAGAACGTCAGGACCGGGAAATACAATCCTTTAAAAAACTGGAAGAAAAGCTTCTACCCGGCAATATTGATTATGATGGCGTAAAAAATTTGAGCACAGAAGGTCGGGAGAAGCTGAAGAAGCTAAGGCCCCTTTCTATTGGTCAGGCCAGTCGTATTTCTGGTGTTTCGCCAGCTGATGTGACAGCTCTGCTCATCTACCTGGAACAGAGGAGGTTGAAAGGTGAGGGAACTGGAGAAGGGGTTAAATGACCTGGGCTTGATCCTGGATAGCTTTTGTATAGAAAAACTGGTCCGCTATGAAAAACTCCTGCAGGAGGGTGCAAAGACAGGAGGCTTATTAGGTCAGGGGGAGGAGAAACAGGTTATTACCCGGCATATTCTGGATGCTCTGGCTGCTCACAAGATGCTGCCCCAAAAGGGAGTCACGGTAGCGGATTTGGGCAGTGGAGGAGGCCTCCCGGGTCTGCCTCTGGCTGTGGCCTTACCAGAAAACACTTTTGAGCTCATTGAATCTTCCCAAAAAAAAGCAGGCTATCTAAGGGCTTTCTCTGCTATGTTATCTTTGCAGAATGTGCATGTGATACAGGAGCGAGGAGAAGTTTTGGGCAGAAGGGTCGAGTACAGGGAAAGGTACCAATTTCTTACTGCCCGTGGGGTTGCTGCGCTAAATGTTCTGTTAGAATACACCCTGCCCCTCATCTGTACAGGAGGGTGGCTCTTGGCCTGGAAGGGGCCTGGCCTGGAAGAAGAGTTGACCAACAGCAGAAATGCTCTGGAGGTTCTAGGGGGGTATCCTGTAAACAGGAGTGAATACTGTCTTCTAGGGAAAAAGAAATTCATCCAGGTCATTGAGAAGATAAAAAGCACACCGGGGGAATTTCCCCGGCCAACCAAGTTAATCAAGAAAAAACCGCTATAAGGGGGATTTAAAAAGTGAGCAGGAAAATTTTGCTTGTGGGACTGGTGTTTATACTTTTTTTACCTGTTCTGGCAGCCGGTCAGGGAGAACAGGAGTTGATAAGCCACGTTCTTACCTGCAGAGGCTTGGATAGTACTGGATATCCCATAGATTTTCGTAATAACTTCAGTCTGTCCAGTGATCAGGGTGTTCAGTTTTTCCTGAAGTGGGATCAAAATTTTTCCGGTGCAGACCTGGATATTAAGTGGTACGATTCTGAAGACTTTCTTATTCAACACCTGAGACTAAAGGGGCATGAGAAACAGATTGTCCTGGACTACATTTCCTTCCGGGATTTCAGTCCCCAGCAGATGGTGATTCCCAAAAGTACCGGTTGGTACAAAATCCTGGTTTTTAAAGATGATGAGATAGTCAGTAGAACTGAATTTTTGGTTGGGAAATAACGCTAAACAGTACTACATAATTCTCCTTTTATTTATTTTTTTTGTGGAAAGTCGTATAAAAGCCCTGAATTTTATTAGCAGGGAAAAAAGCTAATAGAAGCGAAATTATTAATGAAGTAACTAACAGGAGGGGTAAAAATGTCCAATCCCCTTGCCAAATTTTTTGGACCCGGCGACCCTGGACAGACTACAGAAGTCGATGTGAAAAGCATTTCACCCAACCCCTATCAACCTCGGCGAGCATTTCAGGAGGATGAGATCAGGGGACTAGCTCAGTCAATAGAAGAGCATGGGTTGCTGCAACCTATTCTGGTGCGCCCTTATGAGGGAGGTTATCAGGTTGCGGCTGGTGAAAGGCGACTACGTGCTCTACAGATGCTAAAAAGAAGGAGAGCCCGGGTGATCATCAGGGAAGTAGAGGACAGGGATATGGCCCAGATTGCCCTGGTGGAAAATCTGCAGCGAAAAGATCTCAATTTTTTTGAAGAAGCAGTTGGTTATCAGACCCTTCTGGAAAACT
>PUNT01000250.1 GCA_003551905.1 Halanaerobiales bacterium | reverse complement strand
TTTATCAAGTCTTAGCCGAATCCCCCCATCCTCTACAGTTGGGGGATGAATGACTCATGCCACTCTAAAGCTTTTGGCAAACCTGTATGGCTCTACTAAATCTATCATTGGCACTTTCTTTTAACCTTTTAGCTTGACGTAGGCACCTTTGTTTTGGACTCCTACAACCTGATATTTCTTGCCTTTGTAGATTACCAAATCATTGGGCTGGTAGGAAAATATCTTTGTCTGCGAATGCCTGGCACTTAGCCGGTTAGTCAGAAAAGTGAACCTTATAGTCTTAACTCACTTAACATAAAACCTCTAAAACCAGCAGGCATTTACTGACTCAGGGATTACCTTAACCCGCAACTCCCATGAAAAAAACCGGGCCAAGGAACATCATCAGCAAAAATAGCCTTATTTTCCCAAGTCCATCCACCAGAATAAATGACATTTCCTTTTTTCTTAGTCAGCAAAAAAACAGATTTGCTCCGCCCATAAAAACCAAAGACCAGCAATTTAGCAAGATGCAGAGCGATAAAATATCTTTTCAAGAAATAATTTCAACCCGGGAAATTCCGGATGAGCAAATTCATCACCCGTCCCTACAGCTGTTATCAGAACATAATGTCCCTCCTTGAGCATATAAGCTTCCAGAGTGTCATCTGTGGGATCCACCAGCCAGTAATGCGGTATCCCTGCCCCACGGTATACTTCCATCTTCTTAAGGCGGTCCTTACGTCGATATTTAGGGGACATTATTTCTATTACCAGATCACACGCCCCATCTATACGTTCTTCTCGTATAATTTCTTTTCTAGTCCCGGACACAAACATTATATCCGGCTGCAACACATTCCTATAATCCAAAGTTACCTCCAGAGGGGCAACAATAACCTCACCCTCAGGATCATAATCATCAAAGAAATCTGCCAGCTGGCGTAATAACCTGGTCAAAACTCTTTGATGACGAACAGAAGGTGTTGGCTCCTTTATCAGAATTCCCTCCAGCACTTCGTACCGGTAACCCGATTGGTCCTGGATTTTCAGGTAATCCTCGTAAGTATACCCACCCTCCTTGGAATATGTTGAAAGCTCTTCCTTAACAAATTCGCCTCCCTTATTCAAGGCAGCCAGCACTGCTTCTTTTTTGTAGCGGTACTGTTTTTTCCCAAGTTCAATTACAGGTATCCTTTTCTGACGGGTATACCTCCAGATGGTTTCCACCGAAAGGTTTAACGCCTCTGCCAGTTCGTGGGCAGTAAGCAGTTTTTCCATAAAATCACATCCCATAAATATTATAAAACCAAAAACAACTGCTGTCAAGTATACACATGTTAGCAAACAATAAACATTGTTGCAGAATTGTATAAAGCAATCCTTCCAACCTTTCAGAAGTTCATTTAATTCTTAAATGATACTGAAAAAATTTGTGAAATAAACAAAAGCAGACGAAGAAGTATAACCAAGCAAACCATATTCTGAAAAAAAAACTCTGCAGATGGAAACCCGGCAGGAAAAAAGTCGCCAAATATTACTTAAACAAATTACAAAAGAAGCTCAAGCTGAATATACTTTTTCCAACCCCGTTCCTCTTATAAGGGAGAACAGGGAAAAATGATTATTACACTTGATTGTAGTGCTGCTATTACCTTGTAACTGGAAGGCCCAAGTCATAAAATCTGTTTGAAAAAGCTCATAGGATTATTACCCTTTTTATTTATTTGAGAATTGTCCAATGTGATGTGGCAGTATTTATCCATAGAAGGTGCTCCAAAGGAAATCCTTTTTCAAAAACTACCCAGTTGATTAACATTATTGCCCAGATTCCCCTGCTGAGGAAATTTATAAAGAAGCTATTTCTCTATCCTTGAGGAAAAGTGGCAACAAAGTTAGCAACATTAGTGAAGGATCCGGTTTAATTTAACCGGATCTTCCAGGTTGAGGCAAAGTGGCCCACATTTTTCATTTCAACAACCCTACCCCATTTTAAGCTTTCCAGAACCTGTAGGATCCAGAACCCTGTTCGTAGTTTTATCATGTTCGCAACGGATCAAAAGAATAGGTAGTTCAGCTTCAGCTAAATCATCGAGGTAGTTGGAATTGTAGACATTATAATGGCAATTTTTTAGGGCTGGCTTCCAAACCTCCTGGGCAATTTTAAAAATCCTTCCCCTTATTTCTGGTGTTTTGCTAATCATAGAACCCGCCAATTTGCTCAAAACAGGAATCAGGTTGAGGCTGATAAGTGAACTGCTCCCACTTCTAAACGAAAATGGGAGTGGTTTAAAATTAAGTGCTTTTTTATTCATTTTTGAAGAAAGCCGCTGATCCGGTATGGATCGGCGGCTATTTTTACAGATGTAAGTTACGGTATTGCTTTACTTCACTTCAATGTCACCAGCATCTTTTATTTCCTCAGGAAGAATAAAAGATGTTGAAGTTTCTGGGATGTCTTCTTCGTCGAAGTCATCAACTTCGAACATTTTTATGTCTACATCTTCCATTATATAAAGAGGTTTAGGACTAATGGTTTCCGGCTCAACTTCAGCAGGATCATCTACTCCATAGTAGCCCAAATACTCAGGATCTTCAGGGGTACCAATAACGGCAACCGGGATGAATTCCAGTACCTCTTCAATATAGCCCTCTCCAAAGGATAAAGATATCCAATAAGTATAAGCTGGCATACCTGCATCCCATAATCCTAAATCAATTTCCGTTAAAATGGTTTTTTCCTCTGGGTCAAGGAGCAGCATGTAAAAACCTTTATCATCTCCGGTCTCAAGTTCCTCATCTAATTCTACTCCGCCCTCAAAAAGACCAATGGTTTTATAAGGTTCGAACGTTATTGTTTTTCCATCATCACCCGGTGTTGCTGTCTGGGAATGGAAGAAACTCAAATCATTTTCATCTATAACCTCTATTTCAACATCATTTTCTAAATCTGTCAGGGCAACCTTACCGTCTGCGTCCGTTGTGGCAATTTCAGTCTCAGGTTTGGTTTTAACCTTCGCTCCCTCCAGTGGTTCTCCATAATAATTAAGGACTTCCACCACCACTGAATAATGCTCTTCAACAAAGAGACCACAGCCGGCAAAAGAAAACGCAAACATTCCAATAAAGACCAATAGGAATGCCTTGTACATGGTTCTCGCTTTCATTTTAGAGCCTCCCTTTTTGTAATAAGGTACTCTAGTCTTCTATAAAAGGAAATAATACCCTGCAAACTGATAAACGAGTTCAACTTTACCTGTTTCTACCCTAAAGCAGTCTGAATGTTTTCTTTATTTACTCTCATCAACTTTTCTTCCCTGATTGGGCACAAGATTGCCGTGGAAACTGCCGCTTAGTTGTTGTCGAATAATCTCCTTCTTTTGCCAGGAGTTAATACCCCTAATTGGGGGTGCCGTTAAACCTGACTGGGTTTTCAGGGTAGTTCACTGGTTCACCTGTGCGTAAAGAGATCTCATCAAAAACAATTTTTGCCTCTGTTGTAGATTGACACTCCCCATGCCTAAAGTTAGGGGATTCTTGGGTGATTAAACCGAAGTGCATTTCTGCTATCGGAGTTTGATCCCAAGTTAGGGGCTATGCCATTAGCCCATCCTAGACCAGAGCATATTAGCTGTCTAGGCTGATAGACTTTTACCATCTATCACAGTTGCAGATATGATATTTAAAGCTCCCACTCTATCCCGATGCCCTTTAAATCCGCAACCGCACTTGTACTTTCTATCACTGGCTTTATTGAGCTCTCC
>PUNT01000170.1 GCA_003551905.1 Halanaerobiales bacterium | reverse complement strand
CATTGGCAGCTATCATGGCCAGATTCAGACGTTCTTCCCGCTCCTTCAATGCCTCCTGCAGTTTATATTCCTCGGTAATATCTCGAAAAACCAGGACAACACCCACTGCCTCCCCATCAGCCCCGCTGATGGGGGCAGCTGAATCAGCAATCTGGTACTCAGTTCCATCCCGGGCAATTAACATGGTATGATTGGCCAGTCCCACTATTTCCCCGGTTTCCATGACCTTTTTTACTGGATTAACTGCCGGCTCCCGGGTATGGGAATTAACAATTTTGAATACAGAAGTGAGCGGTTGCCCCCGGGCTTCTGTAATATTCCAGCCTGTTAATCTTTCTGCGATGGGATTCATACGGACAATATTACCTTCCATGTCCGTGGCCATGACCGCATCACCGATTGAGTTCAGAGTTATCTGCAGGTTTTCCTTGCTCTCCTGCAGAGCTTTTTCTGTTTGCTTGAGTTCAGTAATGTCTATGGCCAGTTCAAACCTAACATCCCTGCCATCCGGCCACCTGACAATCCTATCGGTTATCAGGTAATTCCTCCTTAGGACCGGGTTATAATGTTCCCACTGATAGGGCTCCCCTTTGTTTTCCAGAATAATGTGGTTGGTGCAAAATTCACAGGGAGAATCTTTGCCCTGCAGTTTCTCATAACATAATCCACCTACAATATCCTGGCTGAACATATTCTTCAAAAATTTATTAACATACAGAAGCTCATGAGTATAGGGGTCTGCAACATATACAGCCTCTGAAATACTGTCGAATAATGAAATAATCTGGTTTCTCTCCTGATGAAGAGCTTCTTCCACCTTCTTGTTCTCCGTAATATCCCGGAATATAACAGCCAGATACCCTGGCTCATCACTGTACGCAGATATAGAATACCAGCGGTCCAGCACTTCAATATACTTTTGCAAGTTAACCAACTCTCCTGCCTGAACTCTATCAGCATAAGAACTGAGCAGTTCCAGTTCTTCCTCTTCCATGTCCGGCAGAACTTCGGTAACCTTTCTGCCCAGAACGCTCGGCCGGGAAAGACCGCTCATGTTCAAAAAAGCAGCATTCACTTCCAGGAAAACAAGGTCTACAATCTTCCCCCTGGTATCCCTGACAGCCCGGAAGTGAACATAGCCATCTGGCATATTCTCAAAAAGTAACCGGTATTTCTCTCTTTCTGATGCCATGGTATTTCTCCCTCTGAAAAGATTGGGCCCAATCTAATACTTTACTAGAATCTCACCTGCTCGTTTCATATCCCCATCTTCCAGGTCCATGTGAGTAACCAGCCTTATTTCTCCAGGACCGAAGGGATTGACCAGCAAGCCATCTTTAGCCAAAGATGATACCAGAGCTTCAGTGCTCAAGTTCCCCCTATAAGCTGCTACGATAATATTGGAATCTACCGGGAAACCCAGGGAAAAATTTTCACTCTCTTGCAAAATTTCTGCCAGTTCTTTAGCCCGCTCATGGTCCTCCTGAAGACGTTCTGTCATGTCCTCCAGGGCCACTATGCCAGCAGCAGCAAGAATACCGGCCTGACGCATGGCTCCCCCCAGTATTTTACGGCAGCGTCGAGCTTCCTTTATAAACACCTTGGAACCACAAAGAAGGGAACCAACCGGCGCCCCCAGCCCCTTGGAAAGACAGAAAGAAACTGAATCAAACCCTTCTACCAGGGAAGCTGGAGAACAATTCAGGGCTACTGCTGCATTGAAAATCCGTGCCCCATCCAGATGTACAGGAATATTGTGTTCTGAACAGATTTCCAGATGCTCTCTAAACTCTTCTTTTCTAAATACTCGGCCACCAGCCCTGTTGTGAGTGTTCTCAAGAGTCACAAGCCCTGTAGGTGGGAAATGAATATTATCCCCCCTTATGGCTCCTTGCAAGGCTTTTGATGAGAATAATCCCCGCTCTCCCTCCAGTATATGTACCTGTACTGAACCCAAACGTCCCAGAGCTCCTGCTTCGTACAGGAAAATATGGGCGGTTGCCTCGGTTATTACCTCCTGGCCCGGCCTGGTATGTACCATGACAGCAATCTGATTGCTCATGGTGCCGCTGGGGACAAAAAGAGCAGCTTCTGTCCCCACTCTATGAGCTGCCATCTCTTCCAGAGCATTTACTGTGGGATCTTCCCCGTAAACATCATCACCTACCCTTGCTTCAAACATGGCCTTACGCATCTTTGCTGTTGGCCTGGTTATGGTATCGCTACGAAGGTCTACTGGATTCATTCTCTTTCCCACTCCTTACATATATTATCGGCAATTTCCTGAAATGTTTAAAAAAAACCTATATCGAGAAAATAAGTTTAACTAAATGAATTCTACACTTCCCCGGATTAATCCTTTAATAAAGATGTTAAAAATATGTAGAGAAACAGGGCTTTTTCAGTTATAATAGAAGTTGTAATAAGGGGAGGTGGTTGCAATCAAACTGAAACCTGCTGGGAAAAACCGTTACATCATAGAAATCACAGGTTCCATGAAGAATGAATGCATTCTTTACCTGAGACCGGAACTGAAAGAAACCCTGGAAGAAGATTGTATAAAACAGCTCACAGATGCGGCATCCCTGCCAGGCATTGCTGGCCCTGTGCTGGCCATGCCCGATGTGCATACTGGCTTCGGACTCCCTATTGGCGGAGTTATGGCCATGGATGCTGAGAATGGCCTGGTATCTGCCGGTGCAGTGGGCATGGACATCAATTGCGGCGTCCGCCTTTTACAGACCAATATTCCTTATGAAGACCTGGATCGGGACGATTTGAAGAGAATCATGAAGGAAATTGAACTGAGAGTTCCTCTGGGATTGGGAAAAGCCAGCCCCTTCAAACGGGAAATGGCTTCCTTGATAAAAAAGGTCTTTAAAAAAGGCGCCCGTCCCCTGGTGGAAACTGGCTATGGCAGATGGACTGATCTGGAATATATTGAAGAAGAAGGAACCATGCCCGGCGCTGATACTGCTCCTGTAAGCAAAAAGGCCATGAGCCGGTCTGATCAGCTGGGTACCCTGGGGTCAGGCAATCATTTTATAGAGCTGGGTTATGTAGAGGAAATATACGATCCCCAGGCAACCAAAACCATGAAACTGGAAAAGGACACCCTCACAGTCATGATTCACAGTGGCAGCAGAGGATTTGGCCATCAAATTTGCACCGACTTCACCGAGATCATGTATCAGTCGGCAAAAAAGAATAACTTAGAGATACCCACAAAAGGTCTTTCTGCCGCACCAATAAAATCCCGGGAAGGTCAGAACTATCTCAAGGCCATGGCCTGTGCTGTTAACTTTGCTTTTGCTAACCGCCAGCTCCTCACCCATCAGGTGAGAGAAGCCATAGCTGACGCCCTGGATGAAGTACCCCACCGCCTGGGACTGGATCCGGTCTACGACGTAGCCCACAATATAGCCAAGTTCGAAGAACATGGAGGCAAGAACATGCTCATCCACCGTAAGGGAGCCACCAGGGCTCTGCCGCCCCGTCATCCTGCTGTCCCTGAACTCTACAGGAATATTGGACAACCAGCAATAATTCCCGGCAGCATGGGTACCGCCTCCTATGTGGTAATGGGCACACCAAAGATTAGTGATACCTATTATTCGGTAAATCATGGCGCAGGCAGAACTCTTTCCCGTTCCCAGGCTAAGAAAAGAATAGATAAAGGCAGCTTTCAAAATCAGATGGCCACAGTGCTCTACAACATCAGGGACTTCCGCAAGATTGTAGATGAAGCCCCATCTGCCTACAAAGATATTG
>PUNT01000126.1 GCA_003551905.1 Halanaerobiales bacterium | reverse complement strand
CTGCAACCTTATTATATCAGAACGTGGGTTTGGTTGGCAAGGGGTTTCGGAGTTAAATTGATAGCCATATTTTTAATTATATGGTTCCAATCCTTCAACTCCTAACATCATTTCAAAACCACATTTCTGACATACAACTTTTTCTCCATATTCAACATCAGGGGCTTCTCTAAGGAGGAGATGAGAACTATCACATTTTAAGCAGACATCAACATTATATTCCCATATACCTTCTTTCATTTCAAAGCAATGTCTTTCCCATAATATTTTTTCTATAAGTTCAATACTGTATCCAGTCTTATCTTTAATAAAATTCATTTCTTCTTTATCCGAAAATGCACGTTCTACAGCATTAAGAAATTCTTCATCAGCATCAATCACTTCACTTATAACTTCATTAACGTTTTTTTGTAGATATTTTTTCAGGCTTTTTTTGCTTAAGAATCTTTTTGTAATAAAAGACTTCATCTCTACTATATCTAAAGAACTTTCTTCCATATAAATCATCCTTTCCAAATTTATTATTAAATGCATTGTTTCTAAACCTCAGAAACCTTTCTACATGCTCTAGTTAGGCTTTAATTGTTTTCACCTTCCCAAACTCTGCTGAGGTAATCTAAAAATTTAACCTTAATTGCCAAGAAGTCGCCCACTTCTTTAAGTGGGTGATGAATTGGCAAGGTTTCTGTAATATAATATCTGAGTATTAGGTTTGCTCAGGTAGGCACCCCCACAAGTTCATCATAGGTAACTGTATCCGTCGAAGCACAGGCAGCAAGCAGGCAGTTAAACAATTGTCTCGGGAATTTTCTCCGATTAAAACGGTAACAAAACTCACCCAGATAAGGCTGTAAATGCTTTTTCTCCAGGCCATGGTAAGTGCCGCCAATTACTGCTTTGGCATTTGAGATTATTGTGTGTAGCCATTTTTGATGATCTGGATTATCCGTATGGTTGAACTCCTCTGCCATATGGGTATATCCTTCTTTGTTCAGCCCACAGTAAGAACTGTAAAGGTCTGTGTAGATAGTAGTTCCCTTTGCTATGAGATGATCTGCCACCTGTAACACAGTAGAAGATTTTAGATTATTAATAACCTGCATTTTCAAATAGAGTGGGTGCCCAGGCTTGTTGAGAGATAGACCTGCAATATTCTTGGTTTTCTCCGTGCCACGCCCCCGCTTGCCTCCTTCAGTTGGAGCTCCAATAAAGAAGTCATCCATTTCAACGATGCCAGCCAGAGTATACCCATTGTCACGGTCAGTCATGGCCTTGCGGATCTTGTGTAACAATAACCATGCAGTTGGATAGGTTATACCAAACTGCTGGGACAAATAAACTGCTGATATTCCACGTTTATCACTGGCAACCAGGTGAATTGCCCAGAACCAGATCATCAAAGGTGTGCGTTTTTTATGCATAATTGTTCCTGCAGTTACAGATGCCTGGCAACCACACTCAGCACATTCATACAGTCTTCGCTTTGCCAGCGCATATGACCTGGTATGGTTACACCTTGGGCATTGAAATCCATCTGGCCAACGAATTTAAAACAAATGCTGTCTGCATGCTTCCTCGGTAGAAAATTTCTGCTGAAATTCCAACCAGTTGAGCTCTGGTTTTTGGGCCAATTTTATCGCCTCCCAACTAATGTTCTTATCGGTTATATTATACCAGAACAATAGTTTGGTTGACAAGAAGTTCCTGAAGTAACTTGATACTCAGATTTTTTATTATATAAAACCATAGTTTGATTGCAGGGGTTCTTGAAGTAATTTGAAGGGTAAAGCAGGAAAAAAGGGGTATTGGTCGAACTTAGAAGGTTACAGGACTTGCTACGGATGAGGTGGGGAAAATGGGGTAGAGGAATTAATAGTATGGGTTACAATCATTCTGGTCTTATTCTTTATTGCTACCGGACGCTTTCGAATGGAATTTTTAGCCCTTTCTGGCCTTTTATTCCTGGGCCTTCTTGGGCTGGCTCCACCAAGAACCCTTTTCTCTGGTTTCGGACATCCCGCGCTGGTAACAATTATCTCGGTATTTATAATTAGTAAAACTGTTACCCATATTGGCCTTCTCAGAGGGCTCGGACAATTAATTGCCCGAAAAATTGAAAGACCCCAGTACCAGGTCCTGGGACTGGCCGGAACAGCAGCTTTTCTCTCAGCCTTCATGAACAATGTAGGAGCAATTGGACTTCTTTTACCTACTGCAAACCGTATGGCTCAAAGGACCAGGTTGCACCCCGGAACTTTAAGTTTGCCCCTGACCATCGCCTCTATACTGGGAGGTTCTTTAACAATTATTGGTACCGCTCCCAATATTATTATTTCTGGTTTTTTGGTTTTAGCAACAGGAGAGTCTTTTCGGATGTTTGACTTTACTCCTCAGGGCCTGGCAATGCTTTTGATGGCTTTTTTAGTCTGGTTCTTTTGCCGGGCCTGCGGGTTTATCTTCGGGAAGGAAGAAAATGGAGAGAAGAATGAGGAGGAGATTGATCTCTGGAAGGATGTTCCTTTTCAACCCCTGGAAAACAGGGATAAAAAAATCACAATTTTCCTGGTTAGTGTTCCTGTAGTTTTAGTTGCTTTTGGCCTACTTCACCCCTCCGTCGCCTTTGGGTCAGTAGCCCTTCTTTTAATTTTGAGCGGAGTTTTGTCTCCTTCCCGGGCCTATGAAAGCATTGATATCCCTATTGTCCTTTTCCTGGGGGGGATGCTGGGCCTGGGAGCAGTCCTGGATTTTGTAGATGGAGTAGAGCCCCTAATCGGATTTTTGGAAAAGTGGATGGCTGGCTGGGGCCCCTTTGCTGTAGTTCTAGTGATGGTTTTCTTTTCAACTGCACTCTCCAATGCAATTAATAATTCTGCAGCAGCAGTTTTCATGGCTCCCCTTGCTTTGGGGCTGGCCAACAGTAGTGGTTTTCAGGTTGAAGGCCTTCTTCTGGGGGTTGCTGCAGGGTCCAACATGGCTTTTATTCTGCCTACCCACCAGGCAACACTGATGGTGATGAGCCGGGCTCCTTTTCCGGCCCCGGCTCTTCTGAAGGCAGGAATTCCTATAACCATTTTAGCTGGATTTGCAGCAGCCCTGGTTATTACGGTTATCTGGATGTGAGAAACAAAAAAAGAGGAGGTATAATTAATGCATTTTGCCCAGATTTATCAACCAGGTTTGGCCCATTGTTCCTATATTTTAGGCACTGGTAAGGAGTGCGTTGTGGTAGATCCTGCCAGGGATATTTCCCCATATCTAAAGCAGGCCAAGGAATGGGAAATGAAAATCGTGGGGATCCTGGAAACTCATCTCCATGCCGACTTTATTTCGGGGCACATGGATCTACAAAAAGAAACCGGGGCAACCATTTATGCCCCTTCCACTGCAAATTGCACCTTTGCCCATAAGTCGCTCCAGGATGAAGAAGAATTTAACCTGGCAGGGTTCAAATTTAAGTTATGGGAAACCCCTGGTCACACCCCAGATTGTGCCGTATACCTGGTAACTGACCTGGCGAGGGATAGCGAGCCAGTCCTTACATTTACCGGGGATACTCTCCTGATTGGAGATGTTGGGAGACCGGACCTTTTCCCGGATAAAAAGGAAAAACTGGCAGAAGACCTTTTTAAGAGTATAAAGAGGTTGAAAACTCTCCCCGACCACCTGGAAGTTTATCCTGCCCATGGGATGGGTTCGCTCTGCGGTAGGGATCTTTCTGCCAAATTATCAAGCACGATCGGGACCGAAAAAAGGGCCAATTATGCCATCCAGTATGATAACCTTGAAGAATTTAAGGAGGGTATTCTGGCCGGAATGCCTGATGCTCCCGATCATTTTGCCCGCTGCTCTGAGATCAACCGCAAAGGACCTATTACTGTAGATCAGCTTTCCAAACCCTTGCCAAAAACGCCAGGGGAATTCGCAGAATTGCTGGAAAAAGATTGCCTTGCTCTTGATATCCGATCATATCTTTCCTTTGCAGCGGGGCATATCCCCTCCTCCTACAGCATCAGTACCGCTGGAAACCTGCCCACCTTTGCCGGCTGGATTTTGCCGCCGGAAAAGCCGATCCTGCTCATATCCTCGGATGAAAAAACAGTTGAAAAAACTGTGCAAAAATTGCAGAGTGTGGGCCTGGATAAAGTGGAAGGTTTCCTGGAGGGAGGAATGGTTTCCTGGATCAACAGTGGTATGCCTACTCAGCAGGTGAGGACCTTATCCATTGAAGAGTTAAAAGAAAAAATGGAAAAGGAAACACCCTTTGTTCTGGATAACAGGGCCCGGGGGGAATATGAAGCCAGTCATATTCGGGGAACCATTCTGGCTCCAACACCGGATATTCGCCATCGTTACGAAGAATGGTCGCCCGATAAACCAATTTTCACTCTCTGCAATACCAGTAACCGGTCGATGACGGCAGCCAGTCTCCTCCAGCAGAGAGGTTTTGAGAAAGTTTATAATATTCTCGGGGGAACAACGGCCTGGAACAACGCGGGCTACCCCATGGAGGAGGAATAGAAAATGTACCAGGCTTTGTTTGTTGATACCTGGCCCTGGTGGGTCGGGGGAATTTTAATTGGGCTCCTGGTCCCTGCCCTCTATTATTTTCATAATACCGCCCTGGGAGTTTCCACGGGATATGGGAACCTGGTGAAAATTATTTCCCGCTCTAAACTGCCCTGGCTGCAGGGAGAAAAATTTGCCGATACCTGGGGTTGGAGAGTGTTTTTTATAGGGGGAATGGTTTTAGGTGCTTTTGTTGCCGGACTTTTGATGGGCGGTCCCATTTTAACCCGCGAGATGACCCTTTTTACAGAAGTTCTTAACTGGCCATTTTTAGCTTCCGCACTTTACTTTTTTTCTGGTGGTCTGTTTTTGGGATTGGGGGCAAGGCTTGCGGGGGGATGCACTTCCGGCCATAGTATCCACGGCGTTGCCAACCTCCATAAATCCAGTATCATCGTTACAATAGTTTTTTTGATCTTTGGTGCTATCGCAGCAGCATTATTAAGAGTTTTTCTGTTAGGAGGTGCCGCTCCATGAGTAGAAAATTATTCTTTCTCGCCTTTGGATTTTATTTCGGGTTTGTTTTAAGCCGGGTTGGCGCTTCTGATTATCAGGTGATCTTTAGGATGTTTACCGCAGAAGATCTTCACCTGGCCTGGGTTATTTTATCCGCAATTATTGTGGCAAACCTGGGTATGCGTTATTTAAAAGTGAAGGGAAACCTGGGCAGAGAAGGGAGGCCAATTGAAATCAAGAAGAAAGAACTGGGGCGCCTGAGTATAATTGGTGCTGCAATTTTTGGAATTGGATGGGGAATGGCGGGAGCCTGTCCGGGAACAGTCCTGGCCCAGATTGGGGAAGGGAAAATTCTTGCTCTCTTTACCCTTTCCGGGATGCTGTTTGGAACTTACCTCTACGGATATCTCCTGGCCCGCTGGCCAAAAATTAACTGATTAGTTATAGACCACCCCGGCTGTGGTGGTCTTTTTAATTACAGGATGCTTTTTATTGGAGTTAAGGAAAAAATGCGTTAATTATCAGGCTATTCCCGGGACCACCGGCCTGACCGGAAACAAATTGTGATCGCTTTGGTTATTACCCCGGAGGGTTATCCCCTTTACTGGCAGGTTATGCCGGGCAACGTCCCGGATGTGACTACTGTGGAAGAACTGTTAGTCAACATCAAAGACCGCTTCGGGATAGAAAAATGTTTGTTGGTCTTTGACCGTGGCATGATATCTGGCAATAATCTTAAGGCCATTTCCGATTACAAGTTTACCTATATCTCTGCTCTAGATAAAGACGAAATACGCCCACTAGCACACTTAGAGCCTGAGTTTCCTGAACTGTTGACCGGCAATTGGCAGGAAAACCTGAAGGACAAAGGGTTTCATGCCTATCATAAGAACCTCTTTTACCGGGAGCATTCTCATGCAGATAAGCATCATATTATCGCTTTCAACTATCACCTTTACCAGGAACAACAACAAAACAAACAGGAATGGCTGCAAAAAGCAAATGCATTCATTGCTTCATATAATCTGGAGCTGAGCCAGGCACAAAATAGTCGCAATAAGGAAGCAACAGAGCGCAAAATTACCAACAAACTGCGTAAATGGCACATGCACAAGGTCTTCTCCTGGCATCTTAAACCCGTTACCTACATGGTGAAGACCGCAAAAAGTACTCAAAGGCAGGTCAACTCTTTTCAAATTAGCTATACTGTGAATGAAGCCAAACTCAAAGAACAAGCATATCTAGACGGCATCCTGTGTTTTGTCACTAATGATGCGGTTCTAACTCCAGAGCAGATAATTGGCCATTATCGTCGCAAAAACAAAATCGAAGATGCATTCCGCGAGCTCAAAAGTTACCTGCGCCTGCGGCCGTTTCACCTGACTCGTGATAAAAGGGTAAAAGCCCATGTAACCATATGTGTGCTGAGCTATCTTTTGCTAAACGCACTGGAAGAAAAGTTGAGCTGGCTCGACGAGCCGCCAAGCGATATGACCGCCCTTAAACTTTTTAGTGAATGCATGTTAAATCGCATTATCGTCATGGATAGCAATACATATGTTGAGAGCATTACAGAATTAACTGTAGAGCAAATGGAACTTCTGAAAAAATTAGGCCTAGACCATCTTACCGGAAAAAGATATCTTAATCAAATACTGGAACATTCTGCCATGTAGTAGCGAATATTATTTTTCAGGCCTCGCGAAGCCCCATTCCTACGCAACTGGAAAAATTTAACGCCAAACTCGGGTTTCATTATAAAATCCAGTGAAAGTTCTATGTTCTCGATGCTCAGCTACCAGTTTTGGATTTTCCAAATATTCTGCTATAACATTTGCCCTATCAGGCTCTCCAGGCAAGAGGACATAATCCCCTACATCTCCAGGGCTTAACTGAATATGGTATTGTCGAATTCCTTTGGCTTTCTCATCTTTATTTAACGCCATATACAACATTCTCTTCACAAATATTTATTCTCTTTTAAAGGTTCTATCCAAGTAATAACCCAGGTAGGATTTAACGATTATAGGCTCCTGTGAAATATAAATATCTATTATAACCTTGCTTACCGCATTAGCAAGGATTTGCTGCAACTCCATGAGGGTTTTGTCAAATTCCTTTTTTCATATACTATTCGTTTTGGCAACTGAAGTTAAGTGGATACAGAATATCCTGTAGATTTCCTTTCCTGGATAAATTAACTTGCCCTGCTCACCTGAAGCCATCAGGAACAGATGGCCTACATCCGGCTCAAACTGCAAAATATTTCCCAAATCGCTACCTGAGAAACCATTCTTACTTGAAAGAGAAACTTTTGATCGAATGTTAATTTCTCAAGAAATTTTTGAAAATATAGAGAATATAACTAACAATAAGATATTTAAAAATTATCAAGTAGGAACTATTTGGTGATTACAAAGAAAACAACTT
Organism: Halanaerobiales bacterium; assembly: GCA_003551905.1. Lineage (GTDB taxonomy): Bacteria > Bacillota > Halanaerobiia > B1SED10-174 > B1SED10-174 > B1SED10-174. The sequence continues at coordinate 8,755 of PUNT01000126.1, read as the reverse complement.
GGCGGCAACAATTTTCTCCCGGAATATATTCCGGGAGTTTAATATTTCAACAATAAAACTTCTTTAAAAATAGTGCCCTTTACAAAAACGCAAATATACTAGCCTGAGTAATACCATCAGCCTCTGCTTGGGTACTTGGCTGCTCTAACAATTTTGTATCTCCAATATACTTTTAGGAAATTTAAAGCTCTTCCCTCCCTGCAAAGATAAATCCCATACTTTTTAAATGATAATTTTTTACCGAGGGAGGTATTAGAAGTTTAAAGAATTTTATATAAAAATGTAAAAATGCCCCGAAAATCGACTTCAAGCTTAGATGAAAAGATTATATGCAAATATCTTTAAGGAGAATCTCATGGATACCCAGTCCCAAGAAAAAGAGAATAGTAAAAAATGGTTTTCAGTTCAATTCTTCCTCTCTTTCATATGCATAATCCTGTTAGGCGCAGGAACTCTTATGTTTTCACCTCTTGTTATCCCTTATACCCTTTACCTGGGAGGAGCCCAGATCCACGGACCATTAATTGAGGGTATTAGTAAAATTATCGCCGCTTTTGGTGTCATTTATGTTGGCCACATGTCTAGCATCTGGGGGCGACGTAAAACCCTGGTCTTTATTTATTTCTTTGGCTTCACAGGCATTTTTTCCGCAGGAATGGCCATAAATCCTTTCTGGTTGCTCATTGCAAGCACAATAACATCTCTAAGTTTTGCTTCTATGAGTGCTGTTATGATGACTTACCTCCTTGAAATTGCCCCTGCTAACAGAAAAGGAATGGCAATGGGAATATTCGGAACAGGGATTGGTTTCAGTTCTGTTTTTGGTGCCTTGCTTGGTACCAACCTGGCAGAATTATTCGGGTTAAGGGCTCCATTTTTTATTGCTGGAATCGGTCCTCTTTTAGCAGCGCTCCTGGTTTACTTTTTTTTCCTGGAAAAAAAAGCAAGCCCACCAATAAGAAAAATCAGTGGGATATATGGTTTGAAACTATTCCCAGTCCTCATCAAAGCTCACTTTTTGCTCCTTTATCTTTACATAGGTGCCCTGGCCTATCAGTTTGTACAATCGTCCTTATCAACCCTCTTGACACCTCTAATCCAACATCTGGGCTATCCATTGAGTATTGTAGGCATATGTATAGGGGCTTTTGGAATATTTGGCCTTTTGCAACCTATAGGTGGAAGAATTGGGGACTCCATCGGAAGAAAAAAGACCGTGGTTTTTGGTTCTCTACTATTCTTTCTGGGTATGCTAACTATCTTTAGAGCAGAAAGCCATATAGCCGTTATTATAGGGACAAGCCTTTTCGGCATTGGAACCAGTCTATATGTTCCCTGTATAACCGCAGAGGTTGGTATACTCAGCCCTCAGGGGATGCGGGGAGCAGCTATGGGCCTTTATCAGTCCATGATAACTCTTGGCAGCATTATAGGGCCCGTCGCAGGAGGAGCTTTTTTGGAATATGTGGGACCCCGAGGGCCATTTTTGTTAAATAGCATATTAACTGGTTTGGTCCTTGTAATTTTTATATTTGTTAAATGGTACGGGAATATGGGTGCAAAAAGCTGAAGACAGGCTTATACAATTAATAGGGTTTAATTTTACCGAGGTTCTACTTATCCCTTAAAGAAACTCATAAGCACCCAGAAAAAATCCCCCTATGCTTTCCGGCCGGGAAGTTCTGTCTACACTCATTATCTAAACCAACTAATCATATTTTAACAGGGGAATCGCAATGCTCTTCAATCCCATACCTTTTTCCGGGTAAATGCTATTTTCAAAGAGAGGTGATGCACATGAACGCAGGTATTCTCAGCTATGGGGTCTCTATTCCCCGCTGCAGAATCCAGGCAGATGAAATACTGCAAGTATGGAAAAACACCCACAAACAAATTATTGACAGAATGGGTTTCAAGGAAAGAGGGGTCCTTTACCCTGATCAGGACACTATAACTTTGGCTATTGATGCCGGTAGTCAGGCACTGGAGAGGACAGGCATTGCTCAGGAAGAAATTGGAGCTTTAATCCTGGGCACTGGAACCAATCCATATACTACAAAAGGGTCTGTCAGCGTAGTAGGGGAAGCTCTTGGTCTGAGAAAAGATATTATTTCTTTTGATCTCCAGTTTTCTGGCAAATCGGGAACTTCCGGCATTATTGCAGCTCAGGCCCTGGTAGAAAGTGGTCAGGTCAGCTATGCGTTGGCCATTGGTGCTGACACCATGAATCGCCATATCCCTCCAGGGCACTGGCAGGAATACAGTGCTTCGGCAGGAGCTGTAGCGCTATTAATCGGCAGAGATGAGAAAATAGTTGACATCCTGGGAAGCTCTTCTTACGCTCAGGATCAAAACGATTCCTTCCGGGTGGAAGGTGAAAGGTACATTCAGGTAGGATGTGGCATAACCGGCTACGTCTATGGCTGGGGAGTTCCGGACAATATGATACCTGCAGGTAAAAAATTACTAGAAGAGGCAGAAATTAACCCTGAAGAAATTGATGCTTGTGCCCTTCATCAGAGCAACTTCGTGGTTCCTCATAATATTTGTGGACCCCTGGGGCTTGATTTTAAAAAACAAATCTACCCTTACCTGTTAACCCCCCGGATTGGGGATTGCGGTTCTGCCTCCAGCCTTTTAGCTCTGGCCTATATTCTGGACGAGAAGCAATCTCAGCAAAAAATCCTTTTGGGCTCTTACGGAATTGGTGCAGGAAGTGATTTCATTTATCTCCAAACCACATCAAAAATAAAGGAATTCTCCAATCATGAGAAAACTGTAAACGATTTGCTTGATGATAAAATAATTGTTAATTATGGAACAGCCCAGAAGTACGAATATAAGTTGCTCCGTCCGGAAAATATGATTACAGGATATCTCTAAGGAGGTGAAAAAATGAAAAAAAATCGCAGAAATGTAATGTTAATCGGAGGGGCAATGACCAAACCTATCCCAAAAGATATTGGTTACAGACCCTATACTGCAGAACCCTTCTTCCAATGCCTTGACAGTTTGGGACTGAAGCCCAAGGATATTGAAATCTTCAGCGTTGGGTATAATGAGCGAACCCATCCGGATGCGGCAATCTCCCCCATCTTTGCAGATATTTTAAGCGGTTTAAATGCCCCAGTGATCCCTGTATCCACTGCCTGTGCCGGAGGGGGTACCGCTTCCTTCAATATTTACAACTATATAGCATCAGGGCGATTTGATCTTGGAGCCTCTGTCAGTTTTTCCAAGCCTGACGTATTTTACCCCATGGAAACTGCCAACTCCATGGGAAATTTCACCGATGTTGATCATGCTCTGGGTTTGACCCATTTTCAATACAGTTACCTCAGAGAAAATTACTATCAGGAAAAACATTTTCAGGATGACCTCAAACCTGCGGCCCAGTGGGCCTGGCAGGATCACTGGTACTCCCGGAGAAATCCTGAAGCTGTATTATACGGGCGGCCCATGCCAACAGAAGAACAGCTTATGGATAGAGGTATCGGAGGTATCCGACAAAGAAGTGCAGCGGGGAGAAGTCAGGCCTGTGTACTGATATTCGCTTCTGAAGATGTTGCCAGAAATTATTCCCAGCCCATTTATTTTGATGTAGGTCTGGCCAATCGCTCAGCCTATATGGGAGCTCATTTCCACTATCCACATCCCGATCACCGGGAATGCGATATATCCCATCAGCCAGGAACCAAGGTTGCAGCACGTATGGCTATGAGATTTGCCGAAATTGAGCTCGAGGACATCGATATATTCCAGATACATGATCTAACACCCTATGATGGTTTTATGCAGATGGAGGCTTTGGGAATAACAAAACCTGGGGAGATGGGAAATCTTACCCTTGAAGGAGCAACAGCTCTGGATGGTCCATATCCCACCAATACTGATGGAGGAGCAATAGGATTCGGACACAGTAGTGTTGGAGGTGATTTCCATAGCAAGGTAATTGAGAACATGAAACAACTACGGGGGCAAGGAGGAGAAAGACAGGTGGAAAATCCTAAAGTGGCCCTGGCCCATGCCTATGGAACCCATCAATCAATCGATGTAGTTGGTATTATGAGGAGGGGATTTTAATGAGTGAGCAGTACCCAGAAATGACCCCCCGTGTGGAAGTTCAAGGAACAATGCGGGCCTACCGCACAAAGGACTGCCGTTACCATATTAAAGGCAGCATCTGTGTAGATTGTGACGAAAAATATTATCCCCCACGGGAAGGGCTCATGTGTCCCAGATGCGGGAGCAGAAACTTAAAAGACTACTTCCCACCCAAAAGGGGTAAGGTCCTGGTATGCTGGATAGACAATGTAGGGTATCCTGCAGTAGGTTATACCGATCTTCCTCCCAGAACTATAGTCATGGTAAAACTGGAAGATGGTCTCCATGTTCAATCAGAAATAGTTGAAAAAGAAGGAGAAACAGTTGAAAAAGGGACCCCGGTAAAGATGGTTGTGCGTAAGCACAAAAAGGAAGATACGGGCAACTGGGTTTACGGATACAAGTTTGTGGAGGTCAAATAACCAGAACCGGGCAACGGAAAGAAAAAAATTGAAATAGTAAAACTTTAACAGGAATCGCAAAAATCGAAGGCGAAACTGGTTAATAACAATTTTAATAGGAGTTGGTTTTATGCTCACGCCTTTTCATAGACTACCTTTAAGCGACTTCCTGAAGAAAAAAACAATAAATTATTTTCTAAATACACTGGTAAGTGTAAGTAATTTCCCTACTTTTATCAGGGAGCCCCTGGAAAGAGAGCCTTTCTTTGCCTCCTCATCCCCTCCTACTCCCGAATTATGCACAAAACTGCAGGAATGTGCAAAAGCCGAGGAAAACTGCAGAAGTTTTTTTCACCAGGCAATCCATCAAGCTGTTTGGGATGCTCCCTATATTGCAGAATGTCCTATGGGTCTGAAATTTTCCGTTGCTCCTCTAGTATTTTGCAACGGGGCAAGCACAGGAGTGATAATTTCAGGATTTGTTCGAAGCCGGCCCTGGAGCGAAAAGGAGATAACTTTATTGAACTACTGTTGCCGCAAACTGAATACTAACCGTGATGATATATATGAACTGGCCAAAAAAATTCCTATAGTCTCCGAAGAAAGAATAGAAATTGTTGCAGACTTCAACCACAATACAGCTCAGTATCTTATGAAGTTTTCTTCCTTAAAAAGAGGCAATTACGAGGACTATTTGAGCTCCAATTATGCTATAGCCAGAGAACTTTTACAAGAAACCAATAAAGACAAAGGGGAAAAAGCCGCTATCAATCACAGGGATTCTCTGGACTGGCAAGAAGAAAAAAAGCTAATTGAACTGGTAGCTCTGGGAAAAAGAAGTTCTGCAGAAAAACAACTGGAAAAAATCTTCGCTAGGCTGTATGTCAAATATAAAAATCAACCAATGGAGTTCAAAGGTCGGATAATGGAACTCGCAGTAACTATTACTCGCTCCCCCCTTTATTATACCTATTATTCCGACGGAGAACCGGTAAATATCCGCTACCCTGAATTTTATCCTCCCAAAGGATATAATAAAATTGCTCTCCGCCAGTGGCTCATGGTTGTTCTGGAGCAAGTTTTAGATGTAACCGACGACAAAACAGAAAGCAAGTTTAAAGCCAAAATAGTCCGGGCTACTATGGGTTACATTAGTTCCAACCTTAATAACAAATTAAAAGTGGATGAAGTGGCCCAGGAAATGGGCTTTTCTCCCCAGCACCTTAATCGCCTTTTTATAGATGAAGTAGGAATTACTGCCTGTGAATATATTACTAAAACCAAATTACAAGAAGCTAAAAGACTTTTAACCGAGACAGATATGAGTATTTCAAAAATTTCAGACAAGTTAAATTACTGGGATTCCACACATTTTGCTAAAACCTTCCGAAAAATGACCGGTGTCACTCCTAGTGAATTCAGGAAAAACACTTCTCTTCAGTCATAATTTTAAAAGTAATTCTGAGGAAGAAGAAAACCTTGAAAGACGAGGTTTTATGCCTCGGTATCAACCCTAAAATAGAAAGGGGCGCGTATTTTTATGATAGAATTCTTGAAAAGAGGTATTACCGGAATAATAATGTTAGCTGTAATCAGGGCTTCTGTAGCGGCTATTCCCCCTTTAAATAATGCGTTTGTCAGATATCTTGGAGTTTCCGACGAATTAGCCCCAATGATCAGTGGAACTATCCTGGCCCTGGGTTACATTTTTGCCGTTATTGGACCACTTGTAGCAGGTCGTTTATCAGATAGAAAAGGGCATGCTATTACTTTCTTAACTGGTGGTGTAGTGTTCGGTCTATTTTTCCTGTTTTGGACCTACGCACCAGTTTATCAGATCCTGTATATTTACCGGGTAATTCTTGCACTGGCATCGTCAGCAGTTTACATTGGAATGCAGGCTTTTTTCCTGGAAGGAGCACCAGAAGGGAAAAAAGGCATGGGAATGGGTTTTTACGGGATTGGTTTCGGGGTTGGCGCAGCTATTGGGCCCATGTTAGCCTCAATTGTTGTTCCTCGCTTTGGTATAATACAAGCTTATTATGTTCTGGCTATTGCCAGTCTGGTAGGCACGGGGATTGGCTTTATCGGTGTGCAGCTGTCTAAAAGAAATAAAAAAGCAGAAACTTCAACACAAAAAACTCAGGAAAAAGAGGATAAAGAGAAAAAGGAATCTTTTTTACAAATCTTCATGAAACAAAGCACCCCTGTTTACTTGTTAATTCTTACAGGGGTTCTGGTAGGAACAAATAACGCTGCAGTTTTTGCCAATATCGATGATCTGGGAGTTAGTCTGGGTTGGGATGTAGGCCGGGCTATCATGGGAGTAGCGATATTTGCTGCTCTATCCCTTCTACAACCCCTAGGAGGTTATCTTGGAGACCGCCTGGGAAAACCTCAGGCCTTACTACTGGGATTGATTTTCTTGACCATTGGCTTTGGAGGGCTGGCTTTTATAAATGAACCCATCCTTATTTTCCCTCTGATGGCCATAGCAGGCATAGGAGGCATCCTTTATCCTCCCAATAGCCAGGCTCTAATGGGAAGCTTTGCACCTGTAAATCTTAGGGGAACCCTGCTCGGTTACCTGCAATCATCTACTGGTTTGGGAAGTGCTGTTGGGGCCATCCTTGGAGGTGTTCTACACACAATCTTTACTGTCTCGGCTCCGTTCTTCCTTGCTCTACTCGCAGGAATAGTGGGTACCATTTCAGCACTATATCTGTTTTTAAAGACTCCTAAAGAACAAAGATAAAAGAATTTTTGACTAGTACTTCGTTTAGCATAAAATTATGAGTGGAACCTCCTATAACTTAGGCTTGCACAACAATACTTTGGCATCCAGAAACCTGTTGAAATAGCTCAACAAGTAATGGACAACCCTGCTCTCATCATGTATGATGTGTTATCAAAAGACTGCCTGTAAGAATGCAGGCTATACCTACAAAATGATTGAAACCAAGGTACTAGAACCATGTTCCACAAACAATCCAAACCACTCTTAAAACCAAAAACACACTTCATATCAATTTCAAGTCCCCGGGGCTTTCGGGGACTTTTTTCTGTCATATTCGAAAATAAAGGATCGATTAACGTTTTTGATAAATGGCTTCCGCTAATTCCGGTTTTTTATCTTTATTCTACCTTACATATTCCTCACGATTGGATAAAAGGTTGTTGGACCAGTCGAATAATATAAAGAGAGCAAAATAGATAGCTAAACACAGGTTAATAATAAATTTTCTTTGCTTTGCCTATTCAACTTGATTTTTTTGAAAAATATTCTTTATATCAGAGAAACAGTTCCCTGTTCACAAACTCTTCCGGATTCATCTTTTAGGGCTTCAATTAATCCCTCAACCGCAATCGTTATTTCAAAATACTTTGGACTGAAATTCCCCAATGCCCGGCCATTTGACCTTCATAAAAAACCACTTGCTGTTAAACTTTCAATCAATAGTACAGTCTAAGTCTTTAAGTATTTACTCATAACCCTTAAGCACTCTTTCATCATGGTATTTTTTTATTGCTTCTAATGCCACCTGGATTTCATTTTCTATTCCCTTATTTAACCTTTTATTCTCCTGATCATATATTACTTCTCCCCTGATCAGATTTCCAGCAACAGCTGAAATCATTGCGGCTTTTTTCCTTCTTCTATGAGCAACAGTATAAAGTGCTGAACTCTCCATTTCAACATTCAAAAGGCCTAAATCAGATAACTTTTCAATCCATTCTTGACTTTCCCCATAAAAAGCATCATCTGTAGAGTTTAACCCATAAAAGCACTCAAAACCAAGGACATCTTTCATCTTATCTGCAGTCTCTATTAGAACCCTTGTGAAATCAAAATCAGGGACAGCAGGGAAATTTTCCGGGACATAAAACTGGGAAGTTCCTTCATTTTTCATGGAACCGGTGGAAATAATCAGGTCTCCAATTTAATGTAATCCTGTAAAGCACCAGTGCTCCCTATCCTTATCAAGCATTCAACACCTGTATTATAAAGCTCTTCTGCAGCAATAGCAGTTGATGGGCAACCCATGCCTGTTGATGTTACTGAAACTTCTATTTTATTATAAAATCCAGTGACAGTTCTATGCTCTCGATGTTCGGCTACCAGTTTGGGATTTTCCAAATATTCTGCTACAACATTTGCCCTTTCAGGATCTCCAGGTAAGAGGACATAATCCCCCACATCTCCAGGGCGTAAATGAATATGGTATTGTTTAATCCCTTTGGTTTTATCG
>PUNT01000256.1 GCA_003551905.1 Halanaerobiales bacterium | reverse complement strand
GTAAACCAGCTGATTTAATAGCTATTGACACTGATCTTCCTACGCCGGTAAATGAAAACAATATTTTTGATCAGCTGGTTTTATTCCGCAAGGCAGAGAATGTTTCCCATGTTATGGTTAATGGAAAGCTGCTCATGAAGGACAAGGAATTATTAACTTTAGATGAAGAAAAGATACGATTTGAATGCCGGCAGGCGGCTGAAAAATTCTGGCAGGGTTAGCTATAGGAGGTTTTATCGGTGAAAAAATATCCAGGAGCAGATATAAGTACCCAGTTATGTGGAGTAAAGCTGAAAAGCCCCTTCATAATATCTTCTGGCCCCATATCCTATGGTGCCAGGGGTATTATCGACGCTTTTGAAGCAGGGGCCGGGGCTGTTGTTACCAAGACAATAAGAAAAGATGTGGCAGTAAACCCTATTCCCCATATTAGCAAGATTGGTTCTGATTCCCTCATCAATTGTGAGAAATGGGCGGACATTGAAGCGGAAGCCTGGATCAAGAAAGAGATTCCCACAGCAAAGAAAGCTGGAGTTATTGTAATTGCCAGCGTGGGACATACTCCTCCGGAAGTGGAGTTATATGCCCGGGAGGTTGAAAAGGCCGGAGCTGACTTTATTGAGCTGGTTTCCTATACAGAAGAGACCATGCTGCCCATGATTAAGATCGCCCGGCAGCAGGTTTCCATTCCCATTATCAGCAAGCTGACCGGTAACTGGCCGGACCCGGTGGCAACCAGCAAGAAATGCCTGGAAGCTGGCGCTGATGCAATTTCAGCCATCGATTCCATAGGTCCCACCCTGAAGATAGATATAAAAAAGGCCCGGCCGGCCATGCCCAGTGAAGATGGATACGGCTGGCTATCCGGTGCTGCTATCAGGCCTATCTCCCTACGCATAAACTCAGAAATTGCCCGGAGCGGTTGTCAGGAACTGGTAGGCATTGGCGGGGTTAGTTGTGCTGAAGATGCTGTAGAAATGCTCATGGTAGGCACCAGCGCTGTGGGTATTTGTTCGGTGGTCATTCTCAATGGGTTAAAAGTTATTGGAGAGTTGAATAGAGATCTCTCAATACTCTTAGAACAGCTGGGTTATGGGTCCATACCTGAGGTTAAAGGTGTTGCCTTGAGTAATTTCCCCACTCAGGAAGTTTACACTGAACTGGAATTTTCCTATGAACCGGATGCTGCTCCCTGCCAGGAGGCCTGCCCTGCCCATGTTGATGTCCCTCTCTACATTGACCATATTCGCCGGGGGCGTTACCTGGAAGCATACAAGATCATGAGCAATGACAATCCCTTTCCTGCTATCTGCGGCAGGGTTTGTGAGCACCCCTGTGAAACCCAGTGCCGGCGCAATAACACCGATGAAGCTCTGCAGGTAAGGCTCTTAAAGCGAACTGCTGCTGATGAAACTTTCGCTGCTTGTGGAGATAAACTGCCTCTACCGGCAATGAGTTCTCCTAATGGCAAGAAGGTGGCAATAATTGGCTCAGGACCAGCCGGTTTAACTGCTGCCTATTTCCTGGCTCGGTGGGGTTACCAGGTAAGCGTGTTTGAGTCACAGCCGGTGGCTGGGGGAATGCTGGCTGTTGGCATTCCGGATTACCGGTTACCTAAAGACATACTGGGAGAAGAGATAAACCGCATACGCAGGATGGGAGTTAAGATCAGGACCGGCATGGTTTTTGGCCAGGACCTGACCCTGGAGCAACTCCAGGATGAAGGTTTTGCTAGTGTTCTCTTCACCATCGGTACCCATGAGGACCGGCAGCTCAGCCTGGCAGGAGAAGAACTGGAAGGGGTAGAATCCAGCATAGAGTTTCTTCGCCTGGTGAATTTGGGACGACTGGAAGGGCTGCACGGGGAGAGAATAGCTGTTATAGGAGGCGGCAATGCTGCCCTGGATGCAGCCCGGACTGCCCTGCGCCTGGGAGCAGAAAAAGTCACCATTCTCTACCGCCGCCAGGAAGAAGATATGCCGGCTTTGAAGGAAGAAGTAGCTCAGGCCCGGGAAGAAGGAGTAGAGTTTCTTTTCCTGAAGGCTCCCAGTCGCTTTGCCGGTGATGGACAAATTGAGAAACTATATTTTCAGGAAGTTGAACTGGGGGATTATGATGATTCCGGGCGCAGGAAACCTGTTTTAACCGGTAAAGAAACAGGTTTCCTGGAAGTGCACAGGGTTATATGCGCCCTGGGGCAGAAGGTAGAAACAGAAATGGAGCCGGTTCTTAAAGAATGCTGTAAAAATCCCCATGTTTTTGCAGCTGGGGATTGTGTGACCGGTCCTACCTCAGTCATAGATGCCATAGCCCGGGGCAAGGAGGCAGCACAGGAAATAGATTTGTTTTTAGAAGGCACAGGTGAACTGGAAACATTAAAAGATTATCCTCGCCTGCATTTTGTGAATGTTGCCCGGGATCAGACGACCCGGCAAAAGGGCAAGACTTTACCCAGTTGTGAACGGATTCCGGGTTTTGCTGAGGTAGAACTGGGCCTGGAGGAAGATCAGGCCCGACAGGAGGCTCAGCGCTGTTTGCACTGTGGTTGTATTAATTGCCTGCGTTGTGTATATGCCTGTTCCTACGGAGCCCGGACCCTTGATTATCCCCACATGCAGGTAGATGAAGATCTCTGCCGCCACTGTGGTCTGTGTGTTTCAGTTTGTCCTACTGAAGCCCTTGGAGCCACCTACAAGCAGGATGAATGAAGAAAAAATTAAGCTAAACAAAAAAATAACAAATATTTTAAATAAATATAACAACCGGCAGGAAAAATGACAGTAAGAGTTGAAAACTTATAGTACCAAAATATATTCTTTTACCTTTCTGGAGGTCAGTAGATGGGCAACACATTACCACAAGAAGCAGATGCAGTGGTTATTGGTGGAGGAGTGGTAGGCTCTGCCATAACCTATATGCTTGTTCAGCAGGGTTTCAGTACAGTTCTTCTGGAAAGAGATGGCCTGGCCTGTGCAGCTTCCGGTGGTAACCTGGGCTTTGTAGATGTCCTCCACCGGCCCACTAAAGGTGTTTTGCAGATGATACTGGATGCTCTGCCCCGCCTGGAGAATTTGAGTCAGGAACTGGGGGTGGATATTGAGTACCGTTCTACCGGTGGTATAATAACGGCCCGGACACAAAAAGAACTGGAGGTATTGAAAAGGCTGGTAACTCGTAATCAGGGTTGGGGACTGGAATGTTCAATGATAACCCCTGATGAAGTGCAAGAGCTGGAGCCTAGATTGAATACAGAGCTACTTCTTGGCGCAGCGTATTCTCCCCTGGAAGGACGCCTGAACCCTTTCCAGATTACCATAGGTTTTGCTACTGCTGCCCAGAGAATGGGAGCCAGAATTCTTACCCAATGCCCGGTAGTAGGGTTTGAGGTTCACAGGGATAGAATTGAAAAAGTTATGACCCAGCAAGGTGCAATTGGGGCCAGATATGTTATCAATGCTACTGGGGCCTGGACCAGGCAGGTAGCGAACTGGGCTGGAGTGGATGTTCCTGTAAAATATCACCGGGGAGAGGCCATGGTTACCGAGCCGGTACCACCTCTCCTGCAGGGAATCATAACAGCGGGGGATTTCTTTGTTGCGGATAATAGGGAAGGGTTGCGGACGGGTGCCTGCATTAATCAGGCAGCAAATGGCAATATGATTATTGCCCAGGCCACCAGTGATGTGGAGGATTATGATAATCGGGTTACTCAAAAAGGCATAAAGCAGGTGATAAAAAAAGCTGCAGATATACTACCTTCACTCAAGGATATCTCTCTAATAAGAATGTGGGGTTC
>PUNT01000180.1 GCA_003551905.1 Halanaerobiales bacterium | reverse complement strand
GGGGCATCAACTCTTGGGGTAGAAACTGTAAGACCTGCATAAGTAGGCTAGTTTCGCTTGATACCAGAATCCCCTGGCTTTAGCCATGGGGAGTATGTCAAGAAGAAAAAGGAAGTTCATTTTTGTAGGAGAAATTAATTATATAGTGGTGGAGGGAGGTTTTGGGAAGATGGAAGAAATATCTAAGATAGTGATTGTTAATCTCCTTTATCTGGGGGATCTCCTCTTTAGCACTCCCTTTATCCGCAACCTCCGGAAAAACTATCCGGAAGCACAGCTGGATATAGTGGTGAATTCTAAATTCCAGGACATTATAAAGAACAACCCTCACCTGGATGGGGTCTATGCTTTTGATAAAAGATGGGGGCTTAAGAAAAGCTGTGAGTTTGCTAAAGCTCTCCGGGTGAAGAAATATGACCTTGGTCTCAACATCCATGGAAGTTACCGGAGCCTCATCCTCACCCGGCTCATAAACCCAGGCTATTCAATGGGTTTTTGCCAGCCGGGAGGAAGTATTTTTTTAGACCGCAGAGTTTTAAAAGAAGGAGAACACATGGTAGAAGTCTATCTTAACTTTCTCAAGAATCTGGGTGTTCAGATAAAGGCTGGGCAGGAACTGGAACTGATTATTGAAGAAAAAGCTCAGGAGAGGATGGACAGCTTACTAACAGCTCACAGAGCAGGCCAGGAAGATATATTGATAGGTTTGAATACTGGAGGAACCTGGCCCACCAAGAGGTGGACAAAGGAAGGATTTGCCGGTCTAGCCAGACTGCTCCTGGATCAGGGACTGAAGATTATTTTCCTGGGAGGGGCAGAGGATCTTGAGCGAGTACAGGATATTCTGGATATGGTAGAATGCAAGGGGTCCATAATTGAAGCAACTGCTAGTACTGATCTTATGGAACTGGCTGCCCTCATCAACCGCTGCTCCCTGGTGATCAGTGGTGATACCGGACCGGTTCATGTGGCTGCTGCTCTGGGAGTGCCTACTGTTACCATCTTTGGTCCTTCTGATGATAAAAAATACCGTCCTTATGGGCCGGGTCATGAAATTGTTAAGCTGGATCTAGATTGTCAGCCCTGTGGTAAACATGATTGTGATCATCATACCTGCATGAAGGAAATAAGGGCAGAAGATGTTTATAGATCTGTACAGAGCAGGATTTCTGCCCTGACAAAAGAAGTATTTTAAGGATAGAGGACAGGGGGGAAGCCATGAATCCCGAGAAAATACTGGAAAATTGCCGGGGGAAAAAGGTCCTGATGATAGGAGATATCCTTTGTGACCGCTATATATTTTCCCGAACCGACCGGGTTTCCCGGGAGGCACCGGTTCTGGTGCTGGAACATGAAGGAGAACAACTGGTTGCTGGTGGTGCAGCCAATGTGGCTCTAAACTTGCAGGACCTGGGTGCTCAAGTTTTCCCAGCGGGCTGGGTTGGCCAGGACGGAGGAGGCCACAGGATAAAGGAAGTTCTCAAGTCAAGGGGGCTGGAGGTAGAATATATTCCTTCAGTTCCAGATATTCCTACTGTGATGAAGACCAGGATTTTAGCAGGCGGTCAAAGTCAGAGGGTTAAACAGCAGGTTTTACGCCTGGACCAGGGTAAGAGTCTTTCAGCTGAAACTGCCCGAGAAATTTTACCATGGGATAGAATTTTGCAGGGATTAAAGGGGATTGATGGGGTTATATTTTCCGATTATGGCTACGGGACAGTAAAGCCCTGGTTAATTGAGAAGGTCCTTAAGTCCAGGCTGGGAGACGAAGCGTTGCTGGCCGGTGATTCTCGCTTTAACCTGGATATGTACAAGGATTTTGATATTCTGACCCCTAATGAGGTGGAGGCCAGAGATTTTGCCGGCACAGGGGTCCTTGAGGATATGGGCAATATTATTCAGGAATGCTTACACCCCCAGGCCCTCTTGATTACCAGGGGTGGTCAGGGCATGGCGCTTTTTTTGGATTCTGATCTGCATCACATTCCTGCTGCTGGCTTTACAACCATAGCAGATGTGAGTGGAGCTGGTGATACGGTTCTGGCAGCTGTGGTTATGGCTCGCCTGGCTGGGGCCACCTGGCAGGAGGCGGCAGGATTTGCCAGCCTGGCTGCGGCAGTTGTGGTCCGGAAGGCAGGTACTGCAACAGCAACAGGAGAAGAAATATTAACTCTTTATGCCCGGGAGGTAGAGAATAATGCCGGTAGTTGAAAGGCAAAAAATGGCCCTCCTGGCAGAAAGACTGCGCTCCCAGGGGAAAAGGATTGTCTTTACCAATGGCTGTTTTGACCTTATTCATGCCGGCCACCTGATGCTTTTAGAGGAGGCTTCTGCCCTGGGAGATATCCTGGTGGCAGGTATTAATAGCGATGCTTCAGTTAGAGAGCTTAAAGGTAGCATGCGGCCGGTTTTCCCGGAAAGGGACCGGGCCCAGCTTCTGGCCGGCTTCCGGGTGGTTGATTATACTGTGATATTTTTTGAGACCACAGCCTGCCGTCTGCTGGAAGAAATAAAGCCTCATGTGTATGTTAAGGGTGGCGATTATAGCGATGAATTGCCGGAAAGGGAAACAGCAGAGAAGGTTGGGGCAGAAATTAACTTTATTCCCCTCAAAGAAGGCTACAGCACTTCCAAAATAATACAGCATATCAGGAGCATATATGGGAACAAATAGTGGAACGGACGAGAAACTGCGAATACTCATTGTCAGGTTGAGTTCAATAGGTGATATAGTGCACACATTACCAGCAGCAGGGGTTTTGCGAAAAAACTACCCCCATTCATTTCTGGAGTGGGTAGTGGAAGAACCAGGGGTTCCCCTGGTGGAAATGAACCGGTACCTGGACCGGGTAATAGTTTTTCCTCGCTACCGCTGGCGAGGTCTATGGCGTAATAAAGAGTGGGGTGTTTTTTTCCGGGAATTACGGTCTTTTGTCCATAAGCTGGGCAGCAGGAAATATGACCTGGTCTTTGATCTGCACAATATATTGCGCAGCGGAATCATCACCGGCTTTTCTTGTGGGAAAACCCGCTGGGGTTACGGGAGCAGGGAGGGCAATAAACTTTTTCTCAACAGAATTTTTCCTTCCGGCTGGGACCGAAGAATTCATCCGGTTGAGAGAAACACTAGAGCCCTGGCAAGTGCTGATCTAGAGGTAGCTGATGTGGATTTTGGCCTGCCGGAGCTGCCCCTACCCCCGGAATATTATGGGCTAGAACCTTTTGTTATTATCCATCCCCTGAGCCGCTGGCCTAGCAAGAACTGGTTTCTCCTGAGCTACAGGGAACTGGCCAGAAAACTGGTTCAGGCCGGTTACCGGGTGGTGGTAAGCGGTTCACAGACAGAAGCTCAGCTGGTGGAAGAAGCCATGCAGGGGGAGGAGGGGGTAACCTCTTTGGCCGGCCTGATATCCCTGGCAGAATTCACCGCCCTGGCCCAGAAAGCTGCCCTCTTTGTAGGCGGGGACACAGGTCCTTTGCATATTGCTGCTGCCTGTGGAACACCTTGTGTGGCAATTATGGGACCTACTCTGCCAGAGATATTTGGACCCTACGGACAGGAGCAGAATGCAATCACAGCTTCTTCCCTTGATTGTTTGGGCTGTCAAAAGCGGAAGTGTCTCCACCAAAAATGCATGCAAAAAATTACAGTGGATGAAGTCCTGGAAAAATCCCTAACTATTTTAGCTACCGGGAAAGGAATACTGCCATGTTAGCTATTATATTCCTTCTCTATAACATAATTTTACTGCCCATATTTGTTCTCTATTTTTTTTACCTTTTAATAAGGAAAGTTCAG
>PUNT01000103.1 GCA_003551905.1 Halanaerobiales bacterium | reverse complement strand
TTTCAACTCCCTGCAGCTTGCTGGTACCTGTAAAAGCAGCTAAACCCTCCTTCAATACGAGCTGCACACCTCTCTCCAGCAAATGCTCTTCTACAATGCGGGCCATATCTTCATCCATACCCGGCAGAATATGATTTGCCTTTTCAAGCAAAGTAACCCGCATACCCCGGAGAGAAAAAGCTTCTGCCATCTCCAGACCAATTGCTCCACCGCCAGCAATAACTGCATGTCCTTCATCTCCTAAGGTCTCCAGAAACCGGCGCAGAGTCATGGCCTCTTCAATGCCCCTGAGGGTAAATACTCCCTCCAGTTCCCGGCCCGGCAGGGAAGGAATGACAGGCTCGGCTCCACAGGCAATAATCAGCCGATCATAGCTAACATCCAGGGTGTCCCCACTATTTAAATCCTCTATGATCAGTTGATGATCTCGTCGGTTAATTTCCCTGACCATATGCCGGGTTTTTACTGTAACACCTTTCTGCTTTTGAAACTCCCTGGGAGTGAACATAATAAGAGAGCGGGCACTGGGAACCTGGCAGGAGATGTAGTACGGGATTCCGCATGCAGCATAAGAAATATGCGGTCCCGCCTCGTATATTGTTATATTAGCCTCTGGATTTTGGCGGTGAGCCCTGGCTGCCGCAGTTGCACCGCCGGCCACTCCTCCAATGACAACAATTTCCATACGGCCCTGCTCCTTTCAGAAGTGTTAACCTTTATTATTCTTTTTCCCCTTAATAAATCCTGCACTTTTTTTGCAGGAACCCAACATACCCATAACGAATGGATAGGAAGTGGGAGGTGAAAATATGGAAGTAACCGAAAAAGCTATGGAGCTGGCTGAAGCAATCAAAGAAACTGATGAATTCCAGGAGCTTCAGTCAGCTGAAAGCAGGATATCCCTGGATCCTAACGCTCAGGATCTGGTGAACGAATTACAGACAAAGCAGGATGAGCTTCTTCAAGCTCAATCATCTGGTCAGCAGCCCAATGCCCAGACGGTACAGGATCTGCAGCAACTACAGAATCAGATGAAGCTCAACACAACTCTCCAGAATTACCTTAAAGCGCAGCAGGCTTTCAATGACCTGATGCAGGAAGTGAACACGGTAATATCGGAGAATCTGCAAAAATAAGGAGGAAGGGCAACTGCCCTTCCTTTTTATTATAATATGAGTACTTGCTTTGCTCAGGTAAACACTCCCAGCCATCCATGATGAAAAATCCCAAGTAAAGAGCCTTAGACGAGGTAAAAAAACATGGTCAATATTATAGCAGGTTTATAACTCAAAAAAATTATAACCTACCTCCTCATTCCGACCCTAAAAAATCAAGTAAACTGATCTTATAGTCAACCACCTTTTTAAAACCAGTTTTTTTAGCAACACGAATCGAAGGAATATTATTTTTCCAGCTATCCCAGTAAGGGCGAATACCCAACTGAGAACATTTTTTCAAAAAGGCTATTGTGGTTGCAGTGGCAATTCCTTTATTCTGGTTCTCTTCCACTGTTTCAATTCCAATTCCACAAAAGCCCTCACTCACATATTCGGCCGTACACCAGCAAATAATATCATCTCCATCCAAAACACAAGTCCCAAAACCGTTTTTGAGAAAATTATCAACTGACCCCCACATTCCGTTAATTTCCTGGGTCACTGAATGCAAATTACCTAAACTTGAGCTTTCCATTAAAACCCTGTCAATCTCAAGCACATGCAAATTGGCTTCTAAAATCTCTGGAATATCTTTTAGATCATGCCCATATAAAACTCTTTTAAGAACCTGGGGGTTAAATTCTTTAAAGTATTCCCTAAGTGCTTCTTCCCAGGCATCTGAGGGATAATAAAGTTTGGCTACCCCAAGATCTTTTCGGGTCTCTTCTTTTAAAATCTCTGTCTGTAAAAATTCAATTATCCCTTTGGCTTCTGTAGCTTTTTTTAATTTCCCACCAAAAAAGAAAGAACTTCCTCGGTCCCAGGCCAGTGAAAGCGATGGATCATTTTTATCATCTACAAAAACTTTATTAGGGGCAATTCCTGCAGCCATTGAATCAAAAATATACCTGGTTTGTGGTAACTGGAAAAATCCTTCTACAATACGAATAACATCCTTCAATTCATACATATTCTTTCCTCGATTCTTTTTTGTTGTTCCATGAACTGCTCCCATTTCATTGTGACAGATCTAATACAATTATTTATTATCTATTTCTTTTTCATAACCGTCTTTTCTGCTATCCTTAAGCCATGGTTATTATTGACGTATGATGAGTTTGTGGGGGGTAACTACCTGAGCAAACCTAATACTCAGAAATTATATCTGCTGTACGCAGAGAAGCTCCCTGATGCCGGTTTAAAAACTCCCGAGCTGCGGCCGGCAGTCCTTTTTGTTCTTCTCTTTGCTTTAAAACCCGGAGCAAACCCTGCTTCAGGCTCCTGGCATCTCCTACCTGATAGGCCAGCCCCTCTCTTATGAGAAGTTCTGCTATCTCTTTGGTGTTCTCCATGTAGGGGCCGAAAAAAAGTGGTCGGCCCAGAGCCTCCAGGGGATTATGCCCTCCTTTAGGCACCAGACTGCCACCAATAAAAACTGCACTGGCCAGGGGATAGACCTTATTCAACTCACCCATGGTATCCAGAATCAAAACCTCCCAATCTTCTATCCTGTTGACCCCGGTTCTCCTCTGAAATGCAAAACCTCTGCTTTTTACCAGTTCCAGCACCTCAGTCACCCGATCCAGATGCCGGGGAGCCAGGAGCAATCGCAGAGCAGGGTAATCACCTTTTATTTCTTTGAAAATATCCAGGAGTATTTCTTCTTCTCCAGGATGGGTACTCCCCCCGACTATGAGCAACTCCCCTATTGCCAGTTCCTCTCGCAAAGAGGAACTTTTTTCTTTGGATAAAGCCCCGCTAGCTCCATCCAGCTTGAGATTACCGACTAGATATATGCGATCTTCAGATGTTCCCAGGGCTTTAAATCGTTCTTCATCCTCCTGGGATTGAGGAAAAACCCGGATGAAGAGATTTAAGAGTGGGCCAAAAAAATGACGGAAAAAATAATAGCGGGGGAAATTACCCGGACTCAAACGACCATTTACCAGGAAAAGATGGGTTTTAAAAAGATGGGCAATCATGATGAGATTTGGCCAGAGTTCTGTCTCCACCAGGATGAGTTTCTCAGGCTTTAAGCGCAGGAAAAGAGGAATTAAAAGAAAGGGGAAATCCAGGGGCAGAAACATGGTCCCATGAGCATGAGAAATTTTCCGGGCCTCTTCCTGCCCTGCATCTGTGAGGGTAGATATCATTATTACCCGGCTTTTTTCCTTCTGCTTTAATTCTGCCAGCAGGGGAATAACAGCTTTAACCTCACCAACAGAAGCAGCATGAACCCAGATCAAGTCTCTATCAGGCACCTTGCCGAAATACCCCAGGCGGGATGATATATTACCCTTGCCCTGAACTTTCCTTATTAAAAGGTAAAAAAAATAGAGAACAAATATGGGCAGTAAAATTATGTTATAGAGAAGGAATATAATAGCTAACATGGCAGTATTCCTTTCCCGGTATCCAATATAGATAGAGATTTTTCCAGGACTTCATCCACTGTAATTTTTTGCATGCATTTTTGGTGGGGACACTTCCGCTTTTGACAGCCCAAACAATCAAGGGAAGAAGCTGTGATTGCATTCTGCTCCTGTCCGTAGGGTCCAAATATCTCTGGCAGAGTAGGCCCCATTATTGCCACACAAGGCGTTCCACAGGCAGCAGCAATATGCAAAGGACCTGTATCTCCACCTACAAAGAGGGCAGCTTTCT
>PUNT01000083.1 GCA_003551905.1 Halanaerobiales bacterium | reverse complement strand
TCAGAATATCATAGACATTTCCTGCTATCATAACTTCTTTTACCGGTTTTACCAGTTTGCCTCCTTCTATAAGATGCCCTCCCTTAACAACTCCAGAAAAGTCACCACTCACAGGGTCTGCGCTACCTGAATAACGGTTTACCAGAATTCCTCTGTCAATTCCACCTATCATCTCTTCAAAAAATATTTCTCCTGGAGCAATGATAAAATTTGTTGGCCCCACAGAAGGAGGGCTCTGATCATTTCCAGAAGCATGACCATTTGATTTTATACCCTCTTTTAATGCTGTGTAGTTGTTGTGGAGATATTCCAGCAAAACTCCCTCTTCTATTATGTCTACAGGTCTGGGGGCTAATCCTTCCCGGTCAAACTTTCTTGAACCAGGAGCTTGAGGCATGCTGCCGTTGTCCATTATTCGCAGAATACTGGCACCAACTTTTTTGTTCAATTGATCTTTCCAGGGTGAAAGACCATTTTGGACATTATCTGCATTTACTGCGAAGACTATGG
The DNA here is from genome assembly GCA_003551905.1 of Halanaerobiales bacterium. GTDB lineage: Bacteria > Bacillota > Halanaerobiia > B1SED10-174 > B1SED10-174 > B1SED10-174. The sequence continues at coordinate 3,316 of PUNT01000083.1, read as the reverse complement.
GAGTAAGTATGAGGTTCACTGCTGAAAACGGGGTCAAGATAATGTCGCCCTGGAAACTTTTGGTTGATTCCGCTCCCAGACAATTGATAACTTTTTCCTTTAATTTTCTGGCATTTTGCACCGGGTCTATTTTTTCAGCATGGCAATCTACCTGATATTCCATGTCAAAAGAAGATAAATCATCTCCATCCCGAGCAAATCCAATACCCATATTAACGAACATTGTCTTTTCTTCCTGAGCTGATATGCCCTTGCTGCTGGCCATAGCCCGGCACATTACATCACCACTGAAACTGGCAGATTCTATAACAACACGTTTGTCCTCCCGCGCAGTCTCTAAAAATAGCCGACTCTTATCAATGAGTTTTTCCAGTGCTAGCTGTGCCCCTTCTTCGTCGTAAATTCCCTGCACAGCCTCCAATTCTACTGGTTCTGGCAGTTGATTATTTGGATCAACTGCTGAGTTTTTAGCAATGCTTAGTGCTCTATCAATTGTTTCTTTTATACTTGATTCTTCCAGTACATTGGTGGAGGCAAAACCCATTTTCCCTTCTACAAAGACCCTTATACCCAAGCCCTGGTATATATCTGCTTTAGGTACCTGTATGTCGTTGTTCTCAATTGAAACCTCCATCTTCTTACGGTGATTATAGTATACTTCTATATCCTGGGCACCCTGTTTTTTCCCCGTTTCCAGGGTTTTCAGACAAAGTTCTTTTTCTTCCATCAACTGACCTCCTTTAATTTTGCTGGCCACCAATTGTTACCCTGCAGCGCAAATAGGGCCCACCAGCATCAACTTTAGCTGGTTGCCATTTTCCGCAATAACCACGGCCCAAATCTATTTTGAACTCTTTACTCACCGCATCAACACTCTTTAGAACTTCAAAGGCCTGCCCTGATATGGTTATACCTTTAACCGGCTCAGCGATTTCTCCATTTCTTATCCAGTAAGCTTCCTGAACACTGAACATAAATTCAGCTGTTACATCGGCCTGGCCTCCCTGACCAAGTCCTTTAAGGAAAAACCCTTCTTGAACGCCTTTTATCATATTTTCCAGGGTGTCATCTCCAGGAAGTATAAAAGTGTTGGTCATTCTGATGATAGGCTCATCCTGATAGGTAAACGCTCGGGCGTTGCCCAGTGGTTCTGTGTTGAATTTCTTTGCTGATTCTTTGTTGTGCAGGAAATTTTTCAGTATACCTTTCTCAATTAACACTGTTTTTTGCCCCAGTGTTCCCTCATCATCCACCAGTACCATACCTGCTGCCCCGGTTATGGTCCCGTCATCTACCATGCTTACTAAGTCACTGGCAACCTTCTGGTCAATCTTATCAGCAACCACCGACCCTGACTCAACCATATCTGCTTCAACTGTATGACCAATGGCCTCATGAGCCAATACACCCACCAGTGTTGGGTCCATAATTACAGTATACTGTCCACCGGGAGCATAATCAGCCTTTAACTTAGCCCTTACTGTGTTAACTGCCTTATCAGCAAAATCTTCCATTTTTCTATCCTGAAAAAGATCATTCCATCCACCAGTGACACTGGAAGAAGCATGGGCCATTTCCCTTTTTCCATCCTGAACAGCTATGGCTACTGTCGAAAAATCTGCCTTGGGATCAAAAATCTCTGCTGCTGCCCCATCAGAATTTATTATTACCTTGTAATCCTTAAATTCTGCATAATTGGTTATGCTGCCAACAATTTCCTGGCCAGCATTTCTAATAAATTCATCGCTTTGTAAAACAGCATCAATTTTTTCTTTTAATTCCGGTTCCTTCTTTTTTTCTTCTGCATAGTGGAATGTCCCTTTGGCAGGTTTGCCTCTTGCCAGTCCGGTTACTTTTTCCTTTTTTAGCTCTCCAGCTGCTTCAGCCGCTTTTACTGCCTCCCTTATGGCCTTTTTTATCCCCTCTTCTGAAATATCAGAAGTGGAGACAAAACCCCAGGACCCTTCTGTTAATACTCGTATACCGGCACCTGCCAGAGTCCTGGCAGCAGCTTTTTTTAAGATACCATTTCTAACCTCTATATCCAGAAATTTTCTCTCATGGTACCTAACTTCAGTCCAGGTTTCTTCGCCGGCCACTATCTCTTGTAACTTCTGTAACATTAAACTCCCCCTTCCTTAATCATACATGCAGTTCTACTATATCCTTATCCTGCAAGATATGTTCCCGGGGAACCGGCTGCCCATCAAAGCGGGCAGATCCCCATATCCGGGCTTTCTCCAGTTTGTCAATAAAATCTTTATGAACCTCTCCTGCCAGGTCCAGAACAGTACAACCTTTTTTGAGTATAAAAGGTGCATCCATATCTGGATCTTTACCGGGAACCTTGCTGTAGACCCTGATAACCCTCAGCAATCTAAAGAAAATCTCCGGTATCTCAGTTAGCTTTGTCCCATCTTGCACAGAAAGCGGTACTATATATAAATCTTTGTATAATTCTTTGATAATTTCCAAGTTATCTTCTGTACCGGGGAGATCCATTTTATTGGCCAGGACTATAAGATCTTCATGTTTAAAGGCTTTTACCCCTTCGGGGATTTCTTCTCTGAGAATACGCTTATCTTCCAAAAGTTCTATTGTCCCTGAAAGTTGCCCCAGCGCATCATCATCTCCTGCATCAATCACTATAACCAAGCGATCAGCCCTTTGGAATGTACCAAACAGATCTCCTGGCACTTCCCCCTCTATAATTGGGGGGGTGTCAATAACCTGTATTTTGATATCCTCATAAGGTACCATGCCTGCCAGTGGCAGTGAGGTGGAAAAAGGATACTCGGCTATGGTGACTTTAGCATTGCTCAAAGCTCCCAGAATTGAGGATTTTCCTACATTAGGATAACCTACAAGAACAACCTGCCCGGCTCCTTCTTCCTGTATTTTATAGGGGTTGAAAGTTGCCGGGCCTTTTTCTTTTTTTTCTCCTTCTTCCCGGAGGCGAGAGAGGCGTTTTTTCAGTTCTCCCTGTATCTTTTCCGTCCCCTTATGTTTGGGAATCACTGCCAGCATTTCCTGCAAAGCAGCAATTTTTTCGTCAACAGTTCTAGCCTCTTTATAAGCCTTCTCTGCTTCATAATATTGAGGCGTAAGATTAGCAGGCAACCAACTCCCTCCTTCCTGGTTTTAATATTTTTATTAAACTTCCCGTAAAATACTAACCATATGAGCATCGGGGTAAGGTTGAGAACCTCTTTTGCCCACCTTCCAGGCAGCAGCCCTGTTGGCATACTCCAGAGCTCTTTCAGGCCTTTTCCACCTTTTCAGATGGACTAGAAAAAAAGCACAAAACAAATCCCCG
>PUNT01000096.1 GCA_003551905.1 Halanaerobiales bacterium | reverse complement strand
TCATTAAAGTGCTACAGGTATTCTCTCACTCAAGCCGAAGTAAGGTTTAAAATAACTTGAGAGGAGAGCGAACTGTGGCCAAAAAGAGGAGGTTATCCATGCGCAAGATCAAAGAAATCTTAAGATTAAAATTTGAAGCAGGCCTGGGATACCACAAAATAGCTCGAAGCTGTTCAGTCTCATCAAGCACAGTTGCCGATATTGTTAGCCGGGCTGAGAAAGCAGGGTTGTCCTGGATTACTACTAAGAAACTTGATGACACAGAGATAGAAAAGAAGTTGTTTCCGGAAAGATTCAAAGCTCGTAATTCAAAACCAGAACCTGATTGGGCTGAAATCCACAGGGAACTCAAGAGGAAAAATGTCACTTTGCAGCTTCTCTGGGAAGAGTACAAAAAGGACAACCCTGAAGGTTATCAGTACAGCTATTTCTGCGAACTCTACAAAAAGTGGTGTAAAACTCTGGATGTTACCCTCAGGCAGGTACATAAAGCTGGAGAAAAGATGTTTGTGGATTATGCCGGTCAAACCTTCCCCGTAGTAAACCCAAACACCGGCGAATCAACAGATGCTCAGATCTTCATTGCAGTCCTTGGCGCCAGCAACTACACTTATGTGGAAGCTACATGGGATCAGAAACTCTTTCATTGGATTGGAGCTCAATGTCGAACCTTTGAATTCTTTGACGGGATTCCCGAGATAACAGTTCCGGATAATACAAAAACTGGTGTAAAACATCCCTGCCGTTATGAACCCGACTTAAATGCAACCTATCGAGATATGGCAGAACATTATGGAACAACAATTATTCCAGCCCGTCCTTATCGCCCTCGGGATAAAGCAAAGGTAGAATCAGCAGTACTTGTGGTTGAGCGGTGGATACTGGCCCGTTTGCGGAATAGAATTTTCTTCAGCATCGAGGAACTGAATAAAGCCATATCTGTAGAGCTGGAAGTTCTAAATAACAGACCATTTCAGAAACTGGAAGGTAGCCGCCGTTCTCTTTATGAAACCCTGGATAAACCAGCTCTAAAACCCCTTCCAAAGGAACGCTATGAATTTGCCTGGTGGAAGAAAGCTCGCATCAATATAGACTACCATATCGAGGTAGAAAAAAATTACTACAGCGCCCCATATCAACTGGTCAAAGAAGAAGTGGATGTACGGTTAACTGCTTCAGCAGTAGAAATTATCTACAAAGGTAAGAGGGTGGCAAGTCACCCACGACTTTCAGGTAAAGGTAATTTCAACACCCTTATGGAGCACAGGCCAAAGGCTCATCAGAAATACCTGGAGTGGACCCCTTCCCGCATTATCAACTGGGCAGAAGACACCGGTCCCAGTACTGCACAGCTGGTAAAGACAATCCTGGAGAACAAACCTCATCCAGAACAGGGCTATCGCTCCTGCCTGGGGATCCTGGGACTGGAAAAAAGATACTCCAGAGAACGCCTGGAAGCTGCTTCTCGCAGAGCTCTAAGCATCGGGTCTCCTTCTTACAAAAGTGTCAAATCCATACTGGAAAATGGCCTTGACCAGGTTTCTGTTGTCCAAAAATCAGAATGCTGTCCCATACAACACCAAAATCTCAGAGGTCCCAATTACTACCGCCAGAAGAAGGTGCCACCATGTTGATGCAGCAGACCATTGAGAAACTGCGTAAAATGAGACTGCACGGCATGGCAGATTGTCTAGAAGCTCAAAAACCTTCAAATTCTGCCGGACAGCTATCCTTTGAGGAACACCTGGGAATTCTGGTTGATTATGAGTGGACTTATCAGCAGAACAGAAGGTTAGAGCGCCTTCTTAAACAAGCAAAACTAAAGATAGATGCCTGCATAGAAAATATTGACTACAGTCATCCCAGGGGGATTGACAGGAGAGTTATAGAAACACTGGCAGGTTGCGAATGGTTGTTAGCTCGCCGTAATGTGCTGATTTCAGGGCCTACTGGTGCAGGGAAAACTTTCATTGCCTGTGCCCTGGCTAATGCTGCCTGCAGGCACGGTTTTAGTGCCAGGTATTATCGTTTAACCAGGTTATTGTCAGATCTCTTTATCTCTAGAGGTGATGGTTCTTATCCCAAGTTCATGAAAAAGCTCCTGAAATATGAGCTTCTTATTCTGGATGATTGGGGGCTGGCTCCGCTTAATCCTGAAGAAGGCCGAGAAATACTGGACATTATTGATGACAGAAGTCTCTCAAAATCTACTCTTGTAGCAAGCCAGTTGCCCATAGAAAACTGGTATGAAACAATACAGGATCCAACAGTTGCAGATGCTATTCTGGATCGCCTGGCGCATAACTCCTACAAGATTAATCTTAAAGGAGAATCAATGCGGAAACTGAAAGATTAAGTTGAATGTCTTATAAGATTATGATACAAGTAAAAATAGCGAGGCTCCCCGGAAAATAAACGTTTCCGCTATCTATTACCGAACACTTTTTTATTCCGTGCCACTATATTAATCTGATTGGCCGGTACCCGGTACTATAACTGTTCGATTATCAGCGGAATCACCGTTCGGTTAGAGCGGAATACACAATTGACTTCCCTGATTGCAAAAATGTAATAAAAGAAGTTGGGCTAAAGCATAAAAAAGTATTAGAAGGGGAGTGCAGGAAATGTGGACAGAGGAGGTAGAAAAAAGGTGGTAAAGAAAGCAGCCCTTACTTTTGATGGTGCTCCAAATGCTCCTGGTACCAAAAACATACTGGATGTTCTGGAGAAACGGTGTGTTTTTGGTACTTTTTTTATGGAAGGACACCGGATTGAGAAAGATGCGGAGACAGCGGTTGTTGTTAAGGAAAAGGGTCATGATATAGGTAATCATAGTTATTCTCATCCCATGTTTGATGAGGTACCCCTTGAAGAGGTAAAGGAAGAAGTGGAAAGAACTGACATGCTCCTCAGGGAAAAAGTAGGAGTTGAAACTAAATTATTGAGACCGCCGGCAGGACAGCTAACTCCTGAAGTTAAGGAATTTCTTGAAGAGCTTGGCTTCCAGATAGTTTTGTGGAATTGCACTGGTCTCCGGGACTGGGAGGGACCAACAGCAAAAGATGTTGCCAATCGGGTAATGAAACTTGCCGGCAAAGATCCTCTTATACTGGTTTTCCATGATAGAGTTCCCTGGGTTCCGGAAACCCTCAATATTATTATTCCAGAATTGTACAAGGAAGGTTATGACCTGGTAAAAATTTCTGAACTGGGAATATCAGGAATTATAGAATAATTATCAGGGGTGGCAAGGTAATCAGAGCTGTTACACCTGGGGTACAGGAAACCATATGACCACCAAATCTTAAATAAGTGACACCTGCATGATTCCTTGGTTGAAAATTTCTGTTAAAATTCCAAAAAGCTTGATTTCTTGTTGTTGAGCCACAGCTCTAACCTCCTAAACCTTTGTTCTGCAGGCCTGTTATAGTAGAATATTGGTTTGACTGGCAAGGGGTTTCAAGGTTTAATTGATAACCAGTTTTATGAATTTCCCTTTTTTCTATAATGGTTTGTTTTTCTGCGAAGGGAAATCAAAACTAATTTGGGAAATTGAGTTGTTTTTACTCATCAGATATACCAAAAGAAATATTGGAAAAAGCAAATAACTTAAGAGTTAACCCATGATTCCTTCTTTACTGGGAAACAGGACTAACTCCAATTAGAACTTAAAGGACCATCCTCTTAAAAGTTATTAAAAGGATGGTCCTAAACTTATAGTATTTCAGAAAAACCTGGTAATTGTAGTTATTTTACCGAAATTCCAGATTCTCTATTTTGAAGTATATTTCATATTCCTCAGTTGAGGAAGAGTAATCATAGTAAATCACCATCATAAAATCTTCAAAATCTGCAACTTTGGCAC
>PUNT01000050.1 GCA_003551905.1 Halanaerobiales bacterium | reverse complement strand
TATAAACCCCCGGGATCTAAGCCGGCCATTTGATGCTGATAACAAAATAGCTGTACCAGCTCTTAGGCTCCGCTATTTTCATCCTGAGTTTGAACTTGATACCCTTTGGCAGCCATATGCCACCCCAGCCCGCTTTGCTGAACCCGGAGAAAGATGGGCTATGCCTGCTATAGAAAATATTTTTGCTGCTTATGCTGGAGCAGTGGAAAAGGGGCTAATTGATGAGGAGGACATGCCTGATAGTATAGATGAGCTCAGGGTGTATCCTCAGCGTAATTTGAAAAATTCAGTTTTTGGCCTTAGGGTTTCACGTTCTACCCCAAGCTTTGATTTTGCTCTAAGCTATTTTTATGGAATTTCTCAGGAGGCGGCTGTAATTGGAGATCCTGTTGCAGGTGATTTTAGACTTAAACATTATCGGCAGCAAATAATAGGTGGGGAAATGGTGTATGGGCATGGCAGTTTCATCCTTCGAAGCGACCTGGCCCTCATACTTCCAGAAAAGAAAGATAATCTGCCTGGCGAAAAACTGCAGTATGCAATAGTTGGCGAGGGTTACCTAACCCGTGATATTGCAGTTGTTGGGGGGTTAAGGGGTGAACAGGAAAGAGATAAACCAGGAAAACACAGTGTTCTGGCAGGTATAGATTATCAATTTGATTTTTACACGCAACTTAGTCTGGGATTGGGTTACGGGCTTGGTGACGGTGACTTTATGGTGAACCCTGAATTCTCCCGCAGTCTGGCTGATGGGACAGAGATTAGGGCAGGAATCTTTTATTTTAGCGGTAAGGAAGAAGGGTTTTTCGGACAATTTAGCCAGGAAGACCATTTCTATATATCCATCAAGCAAGCCTTTGCTCTATAAGGAGGAAGGAAAATTATTTTGCATAAACTCCCCCAGTATAAAGAGAAAAAATGGTATAATTGAAATACATTATAATTTTTTACAAAGAAATTTTACATAAAAAAGAGTATGCTCATTCTTAAAATTTGAGGGGGAGAAGTACTGTGAAAAGCGAAACCAGGCAGAAAATACTAAGATCAGCAAGGCGCCTGTTTTCTGAAAAAGGCTACCGGGGGACTCCTACGGCCCAGATTGCCAGGGATGCTGGCGTTTCAGAAGTAACCCTGTACAGGCATTTTAACAGCAAAAAAGAACTCTTCAATGAGTGTATACAGCTTCCGCTGGATGAAATGCTCAATATGGATATGAGCAGGATCACAGAAGCCAATACCCTGGAAGAGTTTGTGGAAGCAGTGCTGGAATTTAGGATGAAGATATACGAAGAACACTATGAAGTCTTCCGCATCATGTTCAAAGAATTTCCTTATTCAGAAGAGGCTGTAACCTATCTCATGGGTTTTATAAAAGGGCAGGAGAGCTCCCTGGGTCAGCTCATGAGCAAGATGAAAGGGTTGGGAGAGATTAAACGTAAGAGGAATTCCTTTGTATTTTCGTTGGGTATCAGGATGGCCATCTGGGCATATTTGAATTTTAAGAAATTGGAGGAGAAGGATGATATAGATTTATCCCTTTCTGGTCAGGATACAGAAATCGAAGAAGAAGATGTTATTTCTGAAGAGCATTTGATTTCGGATCTGGCCGAGTATTATCTATATGGTATAGCCGGAATCCCTCCCCACAGGGAAGCGGATAAAAACTGATTGCATTGGTAGTTACAATTTCTTACAATGAAAAAAATATGTTCCTCAGCAATAGCCCCTGCCTGCAAAGGTTTGCAGATGGAGTGCTGATAATGCAGTTAAACAAAAAGCAAAATTGCTGAGAAAATATCTACAGTTTTTTATCAGACCGGTGCTTTTTTCTGATGGTGAAGATTACTAAAAGGGGGAGAAAAATGGTTAATATCTACGATGAAAAGTATAAGGATGAAGGATATTACTGGGGGAAAGTTCCCTCTAAAACAGTTTTCCATGTTCTAAAATTGCATCCTCCCACAAAACCCATGAGGCTACTGGTTATTGGCTGTGGTGAAGGCAGGAATGCTGTTTTTTTTGCCAGAAATGGTTATCATGTTACAGCCTTTGATCTTGCAGAAAAAGGGGTGGAAAAAACAAAAAAGATGGCCAGTGAGGCTGGAGTTTCTATAGATGTTTTCCCAGCTGATGTTAATGAATTTAGATTAACAGAAGACTATGATATTCTGTTTTCAACAGGGGTTTTGCATTACATCTACCCTGAGTTAAGAGAAGAAATCTTTGAAAATTATAAAAATCATACCGCCAGAGATGGCTTGCATGTCTGTTCAGTTTTTGTTGAAAAACCTTTTTTAAAAAGGGCACCAGAACGGGAAACAACATCACAAAGATGGGTTTCAGGTGAACTTTTTCAGCATTACCATAACTGGAAAATTGAATACTGCACTGAAGAAATTTTTGATTGTATGTCTGCTGGAATACCACATAAACATGCTACCAACAGAGTTGTAGCCAGAAAAGTGGATGAGATATTGGGATAAAAAAAATAATTACTGGATTAAACAGCACAGAGGGTCAAAAATAAATTTTGGGAGGCATAATAGCATGAAAATGCCTGCAGAGAAAATGCAAAAAGCTAGAGCATGGATAATGCGTAATGCCCGACCACTGGAGGCAGCCCGCTGGCAATATTTTTTCGAAAATGGCAGCAGGCAAAGAGTTCTTTTTTATCTTTCAGCATTTCAAAATGCAGATGGAGGGTTTGGCCATGGTATAGAACCGGATTTTTGGTTGCCTTATTCATCACCAACAGCAACCTGGGCAGCAAGTCAAATAATTAGAGAAGTCCATGCTGCTCCGGAGCAAACAATAGTTGAGAATATGGTAAAGTACCTGGTGGAAACTCCCCAGATATATAAAGGAATGTGGTCTTCAGTTCTCCCTGAAAACAATGAATATGCCCATGCGCCCTGGTGGCACTGGCAGGAAGGTGTGCAGGAAAACTGGATGTTTAATCCCAGTGTAGAACTGGCTGCTTTTATAATTGCAATGTCACCGGTCCAAAGCCATGCTGATCAGATAGGCTGGCAAACTTTACAGGAGGCAGTTCCTCGTTTGATGGATGCCAGAGAAATGGATAGACATGAGCTAAACAATTACCGGAATTTTGTGGAAATAATAAAACCATACGAGGCAGTATTCAACAGCAGGATGAATTACAGCCTGGAGGAAGTTGAAAGGCGAGTCAATGAGCTGGTTTTAATATGTATTGACCGGGATGTTGCTAACTGGGCAACAGGATATAGACCACTACCTCTGGATTTCATTAACCATCCAGAAGAGCCTCTTGCCCGGGAGTTAAGGGATCTGGTGGAAAGAAATCTAAAATTTTATGTTGAGCAGGTATCTGATGAAGGGATCTGGGATATTTCCTGGGAGTGGGAGCACTTCCCGGCAGAATTTGCCGTAGCTCGCAGGTACTGGCAAGGGATTCTGGCAATACAAAGATATAGAACATTAAAAGCATTTAACTGGATTCTTTAAATACTCATGGTAGAGAAGTTTTATAATGTTATGATAGTGTGATATAATATTTTTGGTTGTGTGCATTTCTGGATATATTTTTTGAAAATTAGGGCAGCAATAAAGAACAATGTCCAGTTGTGTTTCTCATACCTACCCAAACACTTGTCAAAAGCCCGATAAATTTAGAGGCAATCTGTTATCTCGAAAACTTCTGCCATAATTTCCATTCAGAAGATTATAGCGGAATACGGAAATATGGCCTGGATTAACACTATTGCCCCAATGTTTTGGGGTTTTGTTTATGGAACAGGAAGAAATTATAGATATCTGGGAGAATACCTCAGTACTGGATAGAGGTGAAAAGACTTGTTACCTATCATAACAATTATTGGAAGCTTGGTTGTA